>JADEXW010000483.1 GCA_015206935.1 Pseudanabaenaceae cyanobacterium LEGE 13415
CTCATTTCCCGTCGCATTATCCAGTGCTGCTAAAATTGCCGCTTTTTCCTGTCAATTCTTCGGAACCCGTGAATGGATGAAAGACGCACCCCTATAATAGTGAGGCTGTTTGGACGATGATGATGAACTTTGAAGGTATTTGCGCCATTGCCCGTCGAATTGGTTGGGGAGCCGCCGCCATTCTGGTTGAACAATCTCGCAGCTTTGAGGTAGAACAATCGGGCGATAGTCCGGTCACGTCCGCTGATATTGCTGCCAACTCCTACATTCTCGAAAAACTGCAATCGGTATTCGATCCCCAAACCTTTGGCTATCTCAGCGAAGAAACTTATCAATCCGAACCTGCTGAAGTTCGCCTCAGTCGCTCTTGGGTGTGGATCATTGATCCGCTCGATGGGACAAAAGATTTCATCAATCGCACCGGAGAGTATGCAATGCACATTGCTCTAGCGTATCAAGGTCGTCCAGTGGTTGCGATCGTGGCTTGTCCCGCGATCGGTAAACTCTATTCAGCAACTTTGAACGGTGGAACTTGGGTTGAAACTGAAAACGGCGATCGACATTCCATCAAAGTCTCAAATAAATCGAACGTTGAGGATCTCACTGTGGTTGCAAGTCACAGTCATCGAGATGTGCGATTCAATCAATTGATGGAACAATTCCCCGTCAAACAACAGCGTCAAATCGGTAGCGTCGGTTGTAAGATTGCTGCGATCGTCGAACAACAAGCCGATCTCTATCTCTCTTTATCGGGTAAATCTGCGGCAAAAGATTGGGACTTTGCAGCACCAGAGCTAATTCTCACCGAAGCAGGTGGACAGTTCACCTATTTCGATCAATCTCCAGTGCAATACAATCGCGCTGACGTGAATCAGTGGGGCGGAATTCTTGCCAGTAACGGAAAAATCCATCCTCACCTATGCGAAACCGCAACACATTTACTTTCAAAGATTGATCAATAATTTCCCGATCTGAGGTTCAATGGCAGGGAAGTAGAAAGCGATCGCGCTTTTCTCCCTAACCCCTAACGTACCCTCATGAAAATCAATCGTACAGGGCGCATCCTCGCGCAGAGCCTGTTGTTGTTTGTGCTGAGTTTTGGGCTGTTCACCAGTTCAAGCTGGTTCCGGGTCTCAACCGCGCAAATGGCACTCAGTCGAACAACTCAGCCTGCCGAACTGGTTGGAAATCAGCAGTTTACTCAGATTAATGTTCGGATCGAGCCATCTTCAAACGCTGCGATCGCGGGATTTGCCTATTCGGGCGATCAAATTCGGATTCTTAATCAAACCCAAACTCGCGATGGCAGAACCTGGTATCAGATGGAATCGAATCGCTCTGGGATCACGGGCTGGGTGCAAAGCAATCAAGTTCGACTCCTTGCTGCTCCTCAAGCAAAAGTTGTCACAGTTCGTAGCACTCCCGCTACAGATTCGATCGTGCCTCCTGCCTCAAATTGTTCTCCAGTCTATCCGGTTCCGATTCCGGTAATTAACCAAGGATTTGGGCGAGTCAGCGATCCGTTTAATCCCGGTCAAATGCACTTTCATACTGGAGTCGATTTTGATGGCAGAATTGGCGATCCGGTAAACAGTCCGATTTGTGGAGTCGTAACTTATGTAGGGCGCGAACAAGATACGACTGACTATGAATGGGGCTACGGTTGGCATGTCAAAATTCGCGATCCACAAGGACGAATTCACTTATTTGCTCACATCAGTAAAGCGTATGTGAAACCGGGTCAGACTGTTACCCCGAATCAGTTGATTGCAGGCATCGGTAACAATGGCAATTCCACCGGACCCCATCTGCACTATGAGATTCGGCAAGGTGCAGACAATCATCAAAATGCGATCGATCCGATGGCATTACTCGATCGAGCGGGACAAGGCGGCGTTCGACAAGCTGGAATCGAAGTCATGCCCTCTACCCCGTTACGCTTTTAGGTGAAAAAAGGTTCAGAAGCGATTCCCCTGAACCTTTCAAATTTCAACTATCGCAACCAGCTACTAGAGACCCAGCCTCCACTCGAAAGCTGAGAATAACCGCCACTTCGCACCCCCGTTAAACGAACGACTGTACCATTCGCAAGACTGCCGATCACGCCGCCTGAAGGACTCGATCGCACTAGCAAATTGCTGCCATTGGTCGAGACCACACCCGAAGTAAAGCTACCCCCGCCCCCAGCGCCACCACTCGAAAGTGGAGTTGCGAACTGTGAAGAAAACCAACCACCATCGGGCAATTGATACCAGCCATTCGATTGGCGTACCACCCGCACTGTCTCACCCGGAAAGAGCGGTCTACCGTTCAAACTAAACCCAGTTCCAGGACCATTCCGCACGTTCACCGTTGTCGTGGCTCTCACCGTTTGATTGATCGGAATGCCTCCTCCGCCACTGCCTCCACCCGACACAACTTGCGCGAACTGTGAAGAAAACCAACCGCCATCGGGCAATTGATACCAGCCATTCGACTCGCGAACCACTCGCACTGTTTCACCTGGGGAAAGCGGTCTACCATTCAAACTAAAGTTCGTACCAGGACCATTCCGCACGTTCACCGTCGTCGTGGCTCTCACGGTTCGACTGATCGGAGTTCCACCGCCGCCCCGCCCCGTTCCAACAGGTGAGACGAAAGTGGACGAGAACCAGCCACCATCGGGTAGTTGATACCAACCGCCAGATTGATTCACCACTCTGACTCTTTCCCTTGGGAAGAGTGGTCTACCATTCAAGCTATATTGAGTTCCTGGACCACTGCGAACATTGAGCGTTGTCACAGTGGAGTTTACTTCAACTGTGAGTGCATGAGCAGCAGGAACTTGAGCCACGAGAATCGAAGCTCCTAACATCAATCCGGCAATGTGAATCCAAGCCGAACTACGAAGACTTAAACAGAATTTTTTGAGTGACTGAAAGGTTCGATCGAGTGACGAATGGAGTTGAACACTGATAGTTGCAGAGGTTTCCATAGTTTCCTGATGATTGGATATCAAATCTCCTGATGTCGAGTTTTGTCTCAACACCAAACTTGCTGGAGTTCAAATGAACTTAGTTCCCGATGAACAATTTCGGTTCCAAGTTGATGGAATTTTAGCGATTCAGGTTCTGTTCGAGATTCAAACCGTTATGTCTCTTCTCGAATTTCAATCTTTCTACGTCATCAGAAAAATATGTTTGCAACCTCGTGCCAATTTGTATCGAAGTATCGCTACGAGTAATCAAGGTAAGCCTACTATGAATCCATCCGAGTGGCAATCACCGCATAGAACGGGTCGCCTCCAGACATGCCAAACAGTTGAAATACGGCGGGTGTTTGAGATTGTTTGACGATTACTTCGGGCTGTGAAAATCCTGGAACGGCTTTGAAGTAGTTTTTCACGAGTTCCACTCGATCGCGTTCTGAACTATCTCGCCAAGCTGCGATCGCTTTTTGATAAAACATCCGATTCGAGAAGCTCATAATCGCGATGCCACCCGGTTTCAAAATCCGATGAATTTCAGTAAAAATCGCTTCAGGATATTGGATGTACTGAACCGAAACCGTATTCAACACGGCATCAAAAGATCGATCGGGCAGTGGCAACTTTGGGTCTAGGTTCAAGTTCTGCACAAAGTAATGATCCAATCTTGAATTTCGCGCCAGTTCTTCTGCGTTTAATCCATGTCCTTCCACATGCTCGAACTGGACATCATCGGGCAAATGCGACACCCAACTGCTCATCATGTCAAAGATGCGCGAATTCGGCTTTAAGCGATCGCGATACAAGTCGGTCAACTGTTGAATAAATCCTTCATCCACATGCGTCACAAAGCGAGGATGCTCATAGAACAACGCATCATTCGAGGGGTCTAACTTTTCCCGCTGATTCGGATTAAGCAACATACGATCGCACGACCAGACAACAATGAAGTTATGTTAACAAATTCTGCTAGAGCTTTCTCTGTCTTAAGCAAGAGCGCGATTATCATGAGAGAGAGCATCGAGGTTTCAAATGGTTCAAGCAGTCTCTAAATACATTGTTAGCCTGAATCAAGGAACTTTGATTGTTCCTGCTTAGATCAATACCATTCCAGGTCTTGCAGAGAATGATTCGGGAGTTTCCTTTGCTTCTCCAATTTCTGTATTTCTGAGCAAAGCTGTAAAAGCGCCTGCGCCGAATCGATCATGTGGAAAGATACGATAACAGAACTTGTCGGTTAAATGCGATCGATAACTCTCTAATTTCTGCACTTCAACTGTTTCAAACTGTGGAAAGCGCTCTATCAACCAATCAATCACTTGTTCATTCTCCTCAGTCGAGTAAGTACAAGTCATATAGACTAAGTATCCTTGCGGTTTAACTAACTGTGCAGAGTTCGCCAAAATCCGCTTCTGTCGATTCGCATTCTTATTGATGTTGATCGGGTGAAAGCAACCCTCCGCTTTTCCACCTTTTGCAATTAAGGATTGTCCACTACAAGGG
>JADEXW010000484.1 GCA_015206935.1 Pseudanabaenaceae cyanobacterium LEGE 13415
TTTACCTTCTTTGGGATTGAGGTAGTCGCCTTTCGCGCCAAGGTCATCCCGCAAAGAAGTCTCACGCTGGATTTTGCTACTATCAAGCGTCTTAGCATCTGCAACCTGATTTAAGTCTACGTGCAACTGGAATTTACCGACGACTGGACCATGATCATGATCATCTGGAGTTGATGTTACCGATTGGGTCTCTTCGGCGGGTAGTGCTTGATTGAGAGATTTTTCAAGCTCGGTTGCTTGAGTTGATGCTCCTTTTGAGGGAATCGAGAGATCGGCATCAGGACTGAGCGAAGGTAGCGTTCCGTCTGCTTTGGGTTGTTGTGTTTTATTGTCAAAAGCGTCCATAAAGTCTCCTGGAAAGTTGAGAGAAAACGCAAAAATTGCAAAGTCGAGACCAATACTGATGTAGAGATTACGATCAATTTTTGCAATGTAAGAGTGAATGCTGAGGTAATTCAGAACAAATTGCTGTTGTGAAGATGTTTAACGCATTCAGGTGATATTTCTTGGTAGTACACTCTACACAACTTCAGTGCAGCAATTCAATCTGTGCCGCACTCAGCATCAAAGCGGCGACGATCAATGCAGAGGTAATTAAGTCTCTGGGCAAGGATGTATCTTGAGCTATATCGCCGCCCTAATCTCAAGTATAACAAACTCAGATCGTATCCTAATCACATTCACGCAAACTTAATAATTGGAACTTGTATAATTTTAGTTCCAGTTAATTTAGCGAACTGATTTCATTCCATCAAACGCTTTGGTGATTTCCTCAGTCACATAGCTAATGGGTGCGCGTTGGCGAACTTTCACCATTGCAGTAATCGTCATGCCGGGTTTGAGGGTGAATCGCTGCGATCGACGTTCTAAAAATTGTCGATCGAGCTTCACCTCGACCGGAAAAGCAGTCGATTTTGGGGCTTGCTGACTAATTGGAACCGCTTCACTTCCAACTTTAGACACCACTCCTTTAATGGCTCCATATTCAGTAAACGGATAAGCATCAATGCGAATATCGACCGGAAGTCCGACTTGAACATTCGCAATATCAGCATTTGCAACTTGAACTCGTGCGATCAAAGACTCATTTGGAACCACTTGCAGCAAGGTTTGTCCGGGCTGTGTGACGGCTCCCGGTAGCTTCGATGCAAGTTCAAACACAACTCCATCCGCAGGCGATCGCAGTCCTTGATTTTTTAGATCAAGCTGAACTTGATTTAACTGTGAAGTGACTTCTACTAATTGCCGCTGATTTTCTTTGATGATGCTATCGAACTTAGTGTCTAATTCTGCTAATTGCTTCTGTAAGTCTTGCTGAGTTTCATTTAATGTTTTTCCCGCTTCGACTCTGCCTTGTACTTGACCGATTTCGATTTGTTGTTTTTGGAGATTGCTTTGAACCAATTGTTTCTGCAAATCTCCGATCGCGACTTCCCGCTGCAATAGATTCGCACGCGGAATTGCGCCTTGGTCAACTAAGGGACGAATACGATCGAGCAGTTCTTGTTCGCGTTGAAGTTGGAATTGGGTTTGTTGAATCTGAGCATCTGCCTCCGCGATTTTTGATTGTAGAGTTGAGGTTTGTAGGCTGGTTAAAGATTGTCGATCGCGTAATTGTTGTTGATATAAGTTGAATCGTTGTTGTTGCTCTGGTGCAAGACTGCCAGAATTTCCAGTCAGTTGAGCGACTAATAGCAATCGAGTCTGGACTTGGCTCATTAACTCCGGTGAAATTGTGATTTTGCTATTGCTCACTGATGCGATCGATTTTCCTTGTTGAGCTAATCGAAGTACAGCAGTTTCTTTTACGAGTCGCTGACGTTGAATTAATAGTTGTTGCAATCGATTTAACAATGCAGTGCGATCGAATTGCATTAATAATTGTCCTTGTTTGACC
This sequence comes from Pseudanabaenaceae cyanobacterium LEGE 13415, assembly GCA_015206935.1. Lineage (GTDB taxonomy): Bacteria > Cyanobacteriota > Cyanobacteriia > Leptolyngbyales > Leptolyngbyaceae > Leptolyngbya. The sequence continues at coordinate 1,898 of JADEXW010000484.1, forward strand.
GTTTCACCTTCGCGGACTAAAACGGCTGTGACAACTCCTCCCGCTCTAGATTGTACGGTCTGCGACTGTGATTGGGGTTCTAGCTTGCCGCTGGTATTCACAACAACATCAACTCGTGCGAGAACTGCCCAACCCACTCCCGCCGCAACTCCAACCAGAATGACTTGGGTAAGATGCTTTGTCCAATTTGCGGCAGTAGGTAATCCGGTCGCTTTTAATTCAAGCGATTGTTCTACTTGATCGTGCATGGATTGATAGCGCGATCGTAATGTTGTAAGAAATCGGGGACGGATCATCGAATATCTCCTTTATGGCTCGTGTGATTGTTGGGTGTAGAGACAGTAATACAGTTGGCGCAGTGTCATTAACTCTTGATGAGTACCTTGTTCAGCAATGATTCCGGATTGCATAAACAAAATCCAATCTGCATGAGCGATCGTATTCAGTCGATGGGTGATGAAAAAACAAGTCCGTCCCTGAAATCGCCGCATCAAATTCACACACACACGACGTTCAGTTTCATAATCTAAAGCACTGGTTGCTTCATCAAAGATCAATAGTCTTGGATTGCGAATGACGACACGAGCGATCGCAATTCGCTGTCGCTGTCCCCCAGATAAAGCTGATCCACGTTCACCAATCTGAGTTTGATAGCCGTCTGGTAGCTGCATAATAAAATCGTGAGCTTCAGCGACTTTCGCTGCTTCGATCACGACTTCATCGGGTAAATTTTCAAACAATGTGATGTTATCTCGAATCGTTCCTTGAAACAGAACGGCATCTTGAGAAACCACACCGATTTGCGATCGCAAAGAATGTAAATCAACTTTGCTCACATCATAGTTATCGATCGTAATACTGCCACTATCGGGTAGATACAATCGAGGAAGTAGCTTCATCAAAGTACTTTTCCCAGAGCCGCTCTGTCCCACAATTCCAACAAACGTTCCTGGTTCAATGGCTAGCGAAATATTTGAGAGTTGCCGCTGTCCCGGTTTGAACCCAAAACAAACCTCACTGTATTCGACTCGTCCTGAAATCGGTGGAATCTGAAATTGTTGTCCTTGCACCAGTTCTTCCTCGATCGGTGCATCTGCAATGTCAGCCAGTAGCTCCATTGATAGCGAAGTTTCCTGAAATCGATGCCAAAGTCTCGCAAGTCGCAGCAAGGGGCCCGTAACATAGCCTGTGAGAATCCGGAAGGCAATCATGCCACCTAGAGTTAATTCTCCTTGTAGAACAAGCTCTGCACCAACCCAAAGAACGAGTAAACTGCTAATCGTATTGAGGAAGTTGCTGTAGGAGTAAAAAATTGTATTGATATTAGAAGTCGTAAATCCGCTAGTGAGATATTGAACATAGCGATCGCGCCAAGTTGCTTCAACTAAGGTTTCCATATGCTGCGATTTGACCGACGTAATGCCGCTCAATACTTCGACCATGTAGGCTTGTACTTTTGCACCTTGATCTGCTTTGAGTCGAATTAGTTTTTGCTGGATTTTAGACATCAGCAAGGTCGAGAGAATCACGATCGGAACTGTGACCAAAACACAGAATGTTAAACGCGCACTATAAAGAAACATCACTAAGATGTAAAACAGCGAAAATACAACATCCATCACGGTTGTAATCGCTGTTTCAGTCATGAACTGACGAATATTCTCTAGTTCAATCAATCGCGAAGCTAGCTCTCCCACCGATCGCTGTTCAAAGAATTTCAGCGGCAAATGTAAGAGATGTCGAACAATTTCTACGCCCAAATGCAAATCTAAGCGATTCGTAGTACTGACTAGCATTTGCGTTCGCAGAATGGTCAGAATCCCTTCTAACAGTGCAAATCCAATCATCAAAGCGCCGAAAGTTGGCATTGCTCCTGCATTTGCACTCACAATCACATTATCAATCACTTGCTGCACTAAGAGTGGATTCCCTAAGCTCAGAAGCTGAATGACAACGGAAGCAAGCAACACCTGGACTAAAATGCTACGTTGTTTCACCACCATCGGGATGAATCGATGAAACCCGAATCGCTTTGTGGGTGTTGTTGTTAATCGATCGAGAACGATCGCGCGACAAATTGCCGTTTCCCGTTTAGAAGCAGGTTCGATCGTTAAACGAGCCGCTAATCGATCGGGCGTTAACTTCAGTAGTCCTGTTCGTGGTGAAGCGAGTACTGTTGTAGTGGGTGTAACATCATAGAGAACTGCGAAAACTTCTCCAAACTGAATCAGTGCAGGCGTTGTGAGTCGATTAATTCCGCCGCCTGTCGGTGTAAATCGAACAATCTGAGCATTTAATCCAACTGCTTGAGCAATTCTGAGATATAAATCCATTGGCTCAAATTTGTCGATCGCTTGTTGCTTTAACCATCGACGCAGTGAATCCGGACGAAATGGAATACTCAAATGATCACAAACCATCCCAAAACAGGCAACGATATCTTCGATCGAGTCCGACGATCGAGATTTCCAAACCGGATAGTTCAAATCTGTCGCTGTGGGCGGTTTCTCGACCGGGGCAAGTTCGATCGGTGCAGGTTTCAACTCCGATCGCTGGCGTAAACAATGTCGA
>JADEXW010000485.1 GCA_015206935.1 Pseudanabaenaceae cyanobacterium LEGE 13415
GAAGGATACTTTCTTGCTTGACCTTGCGGTTTGTTGCCTGCGCGACAGAAAGAAATGAAGGAATCCTTAAAGAATTCTGAATTTTCTTCATTTCTATATAAACTCGTTCGGTCTAGGACAGCGACTAGCACTGATTCCTTCTTTAAGATTCCCTAATCTTGTAACGTTTTGTCAACTTCCTGAGGATTATTCTTTTAATCCATACCATTGAAAAACGTTTTGTCACGAAGCACACAAGCGGACTTATAAGATTTCACAGTAGGAACGATAGAAATTCCTATTTTTACAGGTAGACGAATGGCAGTTCTTGTGCTTCTCTTTTCGAGATGAGTCTAGTATAATACTCTCAAAACAAGAGTTCGGCGACAGCTAAATGGCTGAGTAGCATTGTTTTCTACTCGATCGGCTTTCTCCGAGTTCGCCCCTCACACGAATGGTTTGGAGAGTAACGTGACTATTTACATTGGAAACCTGTCCTTTCAGGCGACTGAAGACGATCTTAAAGAAGTGTTTGCTGAATACGGCGAAGTCAGCCGGGTGAGCCTTCCGACAGACCGAGAGACAGGCAGGAAACGCGGGTTTGCGTTTGTCGAAATGGCGGACGATGCCCAAGAAGATGCCGCGATCGCGGAGTTGGATGGTGCAGAATGGCTGGGTCGAGAACTGAAAGTGAATAAGGCGAAGCCACGCGAGTCGCGTCCTGCTGGAGCCAAGAGTTTTAGTAAAGGAAATTTCTAGAGACGAAAGGGGCGGGTAGATCGATGAATCTGTCCGCCTTTTTGGGAGCCTGGGCGAATCGAATTCGCGGCTACACAAACAAAACCTGCCTTCGCAGGTAAAAGAGGTAATTCTCTAATCTGCGAAGGGCTTTTGTTTCTGTAAGTTCGATCGTCGTAATCGAGCTTATCGCCCTTGGTTGAGGAATCGTCCAGCCATACCCATCACATCGCCCACATCCACATCACCATCTCGATCGGCATCCAGGAACGCATTCAAAACGGGATTTGCACCACCGGACGGAACGCCTTGCTGCATTGAACCGCTTTGGAGCAAGTTGAGAACGAGTGGGACGAGAACAGGCAACATTGATTGAATCATTCCTGCATTCAATCCAGTTTGTTGTGCAATATTCTCGGAGACTTGCTGCTGTGCTACTCCGGGGAAGAGAGCGTTCACAGCTTGGGGATTGCTGCCGAATCCAGCGAATTGATTGACGAGCGATTGAACGTGCCCACTGCCTTGACTTGCTTGTTGGTTTTGTAAAGACGATCGAACATAACCGCCGAGGAGCGACATTACCGCTTGAGTTGCGTTGGAGTCGAGTCCTTGATTACCTGCGACTTGCTGAACGGTTCCTAAAATACTGCCCAGTTGATCGGGTGAAGCTTGCTGTTGCGGATTGGCGACCGCGCTCATGATTTGATCAAAAAGACCCATAGTTTTCTAAGAGACGAGCGTTAACCTTCTGACCATAGAAAATCTTTTCGAGAAAATCAAGCGCATCAGGGAAGAGTACGAGTATCGAATTGAATTGATCCTACGGAACACGATCGCACTGAATCAGACAGAATAGAGAAAAGTTGCCGTGAGTGATTGCGATGCGATTATCTCGTCTGATTACGCTGGTGGTAGGGATTGCTGTGATTTTGGGATTGGTCATTTGGCTGATCGATTCGATCACGCGATTGAGTTGGGCGATCGCGAATCCTTTTCTGGCGAACTTAGTGATTTTCTTGGTGATTGTGCTGCTTGGCGTTTTGATTGGAGCCTTTACCTATTATTTTTTCTGGTTGCCGACTCGATCGAGACGACGCAAAAGAATGCCGCCTTCGAGAGTTTCAGAGGTAAAAACTGAAGCGGCTCAGGAGAATTTACAAGCGGTACGGCAACAGGTAGCACAAATTCAAGATGAGATTGCGCGACGAGAATTAATTGCTCGATCGAAGCAAATTGAACAAGATTTGGCGCGGCGCGAATTCCGGCTCGTCATTTTTGGAACGGGATCATCGGGAAAAACTTCGCTTGTGAATGCACTCATGGGGCAGATTGTTGGAGAAGTGGGCGCACCGATGGGAACAACTGAAGTCGGTGCGATTTATCGGATGAAATTAGAGGGAGTCGATCGAGAAGTCATTATTACCGATACGCCCGGAATTTTAGAAGCTGGAGTGGTGGGAACTGAACGGGAAACATTGGCGCGACGATTGGCAACTGAGGCGGATTTGATCGTGTTTGTATTGGATAACGATTTGCGACAGTCGGAATATGAACCATTACAAGCATTGACGCAAATTGGAAAGCGATCGATTGTTGCTTTGAACAAAGCCGATCTCTACACTCAAGAAGATTTAGAGGCGATTTTGGCGCGACTGCGGGAGCGAGTCCGGGGAGGCGTTGCAATGGATGATGTGGTTGCGATCGCGGCAAATCCTCCGAGAATGCAAACCGAGGCGGGAGAATGGCTTTACCCTGATCCAGAAGTGAGCGATTTAATCGATCGGATTGTTTATATTCTGAGAACGGAAGGCGATGATTTGTTAGCTGACAATATCTTGATTCAGTCTCAGCGATTGGGTGAGGAAGCGCGGCGGTTAATTGATGAGCAGCGACGGAAACAAGCAGAAAAATTAGTCGATCGATATCAATGGATCGGAGCAGGAGTGATTGCAGCAACACCGATTCCGGTTGTGGATTTATTAGCGACTGCGGCTGTGAATGCTCAAATGGTGGTAGAAATTGGGCGGATTTATGGCTGTGAGATTACGATAGAACACGCGAAAGAGATGGCGATTTCACTTGCAAAGACGCTAGTGGGATTGGGAATTGTGCGAGGCGCGATCGAGGTTGTCACGACTGCAATGCAAGTAAGTATTGCTGGATTGATTGCAGGTCGAGCCATTCAAGGTGTGAGCGCTGCTTATCTTACTCGAATTGCTGGAAGAAGCTTTATCGAGTATTTCCGAAATAATCAAAGCTGGGGCGATGGTGGTATTTCTGAAGTCGTGCAGAAACAATTCCAACTGAATCGCCGCGATGAATTTATTAAGTCATTTATGCAGGAAGCCGTAACGCGCGTAATTCGACCCTTACAACTTGAAATGAAAGCAGAATATGAGCCAGAACCATTAGAAGAATTGAGAATGCCAGAATATGAGGAATTACCACGATCGAATGAAGAAACGATCGATGACTGGAAATAACGATAGCAATCCAATTTGAGGTGTAAAATCCGGGAACGCCCCCAAACCCCCAATTCTGGGGGCTAAGATTCTTGTTCCCCCAAACTTGGGGGTTAGGGGGCACGATCAATTTTGGCATTCACGACTGATTTAAGATTGTTATATGAAAGTTAGTTTACTCGCATCAGGATTAAAGCTCTTAGCATTTCAAGGGGTTACTACATTTCAAGATTCAATTGTAGTAGCAACCGTTGAAGCTGATTTAGTTCGAGTTGCCGCAGATGGAACGCTTACACCTTGGATTAATGTTGCTCGATATGGCATTCCGACTGGAATTGTGGGCTTGAAAGACTCGATCGCAGTTGCACTTTCAGGACAAGAATCAGGACATTTTTTACTACAAGTGACACAACAGGGTAGAGTCTCACCGCTGGCAGATTTATCAGATTTAGCAGGAGAATTTGGTGCGCCGTTTGCGGTTGCAGTCCATGAAGGGCACTATCCTTACTATCTGGTAGCAGTTTCAACTGATGTTGTTGGATCAAAAGGGTTGATTGCACGAGTGACACGATCGGGAAAAGTTACAGTGCTTGCCGATTTAGACAAAACTGCGTTTGGAATTGGGATTGGTGAAGACTGTGCGATCGCAACTCAAGACAATGGGCAGATTGTCAAAATTGACTTCAATGGGGGAAAGAGCGCGATCGCAAATTTACAATCCCCCTTCGGCGCTCCTCTTGATATCACCCGCTTGAACGAAGATTGGATTATGACGACAAATACAGGATGGATTGTGGCTTTGAAATCAGATAACACGATCGTTCCTCTGATCAATTTGACTGAAATCGGTAAGGGTTCACCCACAACGCTGACCCCATTCAAAAATGACGTAGTGGTGGCGACTCAAGCAGGAAACTTACTGCGAGTTGTGTTATGAGATTTAACGATAGCGATCCGATTCGAGTTGTGATCTCTTCTAAAGCCCCCTAACCCCCAAACTTGGGGGAACAAGAATCAAAGTCCCCCAAGTTTGGGGGATTTAGGGGGCACGATCACCCTTGCATCTCACGACTAATTGAGGACTGCTATATGTGTCAATTGCTCGGAATGAACTGCAACGTTCCCACAGATATTTGCTTCTCGTTTGAGGGATTTTCGGCGCGGGGCGGTCGAACCGATGAACATCAAGACGGTTGGGGAATTGCCTTTTTTGAAGGGGCAGGATGTCGATCGTTTATTGATGTCAAAGCTGCGACGACTTCTCCGGTGGCTGAACTGGTTCGCCAGTA
>JADEXW010000486.1 GCA_015206935.1 Pseudanabaenaceae cyanobacterium LEGE 13415
CCTTAACTGTCTTTAGAGAAATGCCGATCGCGTTTCCTGAGTCCGCATCAACATCGCTTCCAGTTCTTTCCAGTCTTCCTGCTCGATTAAGGCAATGATTTGATCGATTTCTTTGCGATAGGTATGGAGCGATCGCAGAACTTCTGCACGATTATATTGCGCCATCATCAGTCCTAATTCGGGATTGCCGCCACCGACTCGACTTGTATCCCGAAATCCAGAACTTGCAAGCGTTTGAGCGAGTTTCAATACGGTTGAATCTGACTCAGTTAAACAGGCAGAAATCAAACTTGCACTGACCATCACAGGCAGATGAGAAATCCAGGCAACGGCTCGATCGTGATCTTCCGGTTGGCAATGGAGCAATTTCACCTGCAACGGGCGCAACAGCGATTCAACTCGATCGATCGCATCTCCAGGCGTTTCATTCGTCGGAGTCAGCACATACGGATTTCCTGCAAATAATCCATGTATCGCAGCTTCGATTCCACTTTCGGCGGTTCCTGCCATCGGATGACCCCCGACAAAGTTCTTCCAAATCGGTGAAATATTTTTCACGATCGATGCTTTAACTGAGCCAACATCGGTTAAAACGGTTTCTGAAGAAAGATGTGGAATCAATTGCTCAACCGTAGGAACCAAATGCACGATCGGAGTACAAACAAAAATGACATCCGTATCCGCCAGCAGAGACAAATCCGTTTCGGCTGCATCCACCGCACCACGGGCAACAGCGACATCACAGGTTCGACATTTGCGGCTGACTCCCAGAACGGTATGACCCTGCGATCGCAAATCCAATCCCAGCGATCCGCCAATCAATCCCAAACCCACAATTCCGATTTGCATTGCCTGTTCTCCCAACGTCTTACAGGTAATTCTGATCCACATCTGGGTACGTTAGCGCTAAATTCACCCGAATTTTTTTAGGACATTGAACGAATGAACGTTGAGGAACTACTCGAACAATATGCTTCTGACCTCCGAGAATTTTCGGGGCTAGACCTCAGCGGGGTGAGTCTGCCAGGGGTAAATTTAAGTCGATCGACCTTTTTAAATGCAAATTTCAACGCTGCAAAATTGACGAGTGCGGATTTTAGCTACTCGGTTTGCCAAGCTGCAAATTTTCATGGCGCAAATCTGACCTTGGCGGACTTCAGCCATTCTGACCTTCAAGCTGCAAATTTGAGTAAGGCAGAACTGACACGCACTGATTTTAGTGTGGCAAATTTACAGAATGCGAATTTGAGTCATGCGGATTTGCGCGATTCAAAACTCCGCTGTGTCAATCTGAATCGGGCAAATCTGAGTCGAGTCGATTTGAAGTACGCCAAGCTGATTTCTGCGAATCTACAGAGCGCGAATTTGACCAGTAGCGATTTGAGTAGCACTGATTTGTCTGGAGCCGATTTACGCAATGCGGAACTGAGACAGGCAACTTTGAATCGGGCGAATTTACAGGGCGCAAATTTACAGGGTGCGAATCTGAGATGGGCAGACTTGAGCGGTGCAAATCTGAGATGGGCAGATTTGACCGGGGCAAAACTGAGTGGAGCAAATTTGACGGGAGCCGATTTGAGTCATGCCACGCTGTTGGATGCAACCTTGGTGCATGTCGATTTAACTCGATCGAATCTCGCTTTCGTGGATTGGAGAGGCGCAGATCTAAGCGGGTCTAATCTCACAGGCGCAAAGCTTCATGCGGTTTCACCCTTTGGAGTCAAAACGGCTGGCATGAGTTGTCGATGGATTGATTTAAGTCAGAACGGCGATCAAAGTCAGATTTATCAATTCTTCAGCGATGATCCAAGTGAGTATTTTCATTCAACGCCGCCGACAGTGCAGATTGTAATTGACGATCGCTTAACTCCGGATGCTCATTGTGCGCTAGCAGTCGCTTATCAGCAATTTGCGCGACAAGGAAAAGCGATCTCATCTCCACAGATCCAGATTTACAAGCGGCGAACGATTTTGAAATTTGAACTCGATCGCAATGAAGATCTATTCTGGACAGCGTTTATCGCGATTTTGCCGTTTGCTGATGCGACTTCAACCCAGAGATCTTTAGTGACTTTGCTGCAATCCATCTCTGCGAATGATCTTCCGGATCAATTGCAGCTTCTACGATCGCTTGTCACTTCTTTAAATCAATCGATTCAGAAGCTAGATACGACTAAACTTTTGCAAGTCATTCCAGTTGCGATTCAGAGGATTCGGTTTTTTCAAGCTCCAACTCGATTGACTTTGCTAAATTCTGTCAACCGCACGATCGCGCTTTACGATAATCCGCAATTTAGCAAACGTCGGATCAAATATTCCGAAACGGAAGAAGAATTCGCCTTTTTGACGCAACCGATCGCGTTTGTGCCACCGACCTCGAAAGAAGCGATCGAGTTTCTTCAGGACTTTCATGAGCGGACTTGAGAAATTAGATTTTCTCTTATGGTGACCACACGCTTCAACGTGCCTCTTTCAGGAGTGATTCCAGGCGGCGGTACGTTCTGCGAATTGAGTTGAGCCACGAACTCGGAACTCGCAATCGTAACGGTGCAACGATCGGGCGATACAGCCAGTAGTAAGCCCGTTTGAAGTGATCCCACTTTGCACAATAATCTGGATGCAAGAAATCTGAAACATCAACAACTAAGCCATGCCCATCTGCCATCATCACATTGCGAGCATGAATATCATGCGGCAACAATCCCTGACTCCGAGCATACATCAACCCTCGATCGATATCTTGAATCACGGAGACCGGAATCGGTTTGCCTTTGTGTAGACAATCATAAAGCGTCGTTCCATACAGTCGCTTTAGCACTAATAGATTGTCGTGAGCATAGAAACATTCTGAAAAAGCGGGATGCGACCCTAAGCGGCGATACACTTCCCGTTCTTCATCAAATCCAGGACGATTTGGAGCGTAGATCTTGACGACTTGTTCTGGATAGTCGGGATGCGTAAATACCGCCGCATAGTTACCAGTGCCCAAAACCTGCCAGGGAGAAGGCAGATGAGTCACCTCTACCGGATCGTGAGGATCAATACTGCTGATCTCAACAAAAGGCAACAGGGATTGGTGAATCCGGTCAACGAATGAGTGAATCTCGGCTGAATGATCCCAGTTTTGCTGCCAAACGAATCGACGGTCTGAGGAATGCGTCATAGACGGACATGCTGAATTCTCTAAGTGCTACAACTCAGCATTCCACGCTTCCGGGTTTTCAGAACGATAATTCTTTGGCGGCAAACTCTACTCGTCGCGTCCGTGAACTTGAGCCGGGGGACTGGTCGCTTCGATCGCGCTAAAGGTTTCTAAGATTTTGTAGCTGTGAGAGGCTCCTTTCGGCACGACCCAAGAATCTCCCGCTTCAAGCAGGATCATTTGTCCTTCAAGATGCAATTCCGCTTTACCACTCAACACATATCCAACCGTTTCGTAATCGCGCTGTGTGGGCGGTTTCGCATCAGATGGCGATTCATTCTCCCACAAGCGCATCGATACAGTCTTTCCAGAGGCGAGATATTTCTGTCCCATTTCACCGATCGGTGAAAACTCAGCATCAACTTTTTGAACCGTGGTATCGCTCATTACAGTTTCCTTATTCGTGGCAGCAATGCTTTCAAATTAGTTTTGGTTGAAAGAGAGTCCCTCTTGCTTCAGGCGGATCATCAGAAGTGCGATCGACTCACAGAAACTGTTGACTTACCTCGATCGAATGAAGTCTCAAAAGGAACGATTTGATAAAACCGGATTGTCTCGCTCTTACGAATAAAAATATCTATGGTAAAGATTGGCTATCACGCATCTCACGAGCAATTTAAGCCGAGTGAGTTACTGAGATATGTAAAACTTGCAGAACAAGCGGGATTCAATGCAGCGTTCTCCAGAAGAACTGAAAAAAGTGGTCGATGCGTTTCGAGAAGGTGGCGGGGAAGGAAAACCGATGCTCTTGAAAGTGCAATTAGGATACGATCGCGATTCTGAAACTGCTTTGCAAAAAGCGCATGAACAATGGCGCAATAATATCTTTCAAAATTCGGTGATGACTGAATTGAGAACCCCTCAGCAGTTGGATGCAGTGGGAGAGATGGTGACACCGGAAGCACTGACCGAATCTGTTCGCATTTCCTCTGAGCTGGAGCAACATCTGGAATGGTTACAGCAAGATATAGAACTTGGATTTGATGAGTTATTGCTACACAATGTGAGTCGCGACCAAGAGCAATTTATTGAGGTATTTGGAGAGAAAGTCTTGCCGATGTTGATGAAATAATTGTGTGATGGCTCGATCGGGATCGCCCCCTAAATCCCTCATTCTGGGGGACTTTGAGCCAGAAAAATTCCTCTAATTCCATAGCGCTTTCCACCTTCAAAGTCCCCCAAATTTGGGGGATTTAGGGGGCATTAGCCGTCTAAAACGAAGCGAAAAGATGAACTGAGTTAGATGTTTTAGGTGTATTG
>JADEXW010000487.1 GCA_015206935.1 Pseudanabaenaceae cyanobacterium LEGE 13415
ATCGAAATGATGTTTCAGAGCATATGCCGTAAAAATTCCGGTGACACCGGGATCGAAACCACAGCCAAGAATTGCCGTTAAACCTGCCTCAAAAAAGCGTTCCTGATATGCCCACTGCCAGCGATACTCGAATTTTGGATGATCAGGAGGCTCATAATTTGCCGTATCGAGGTAATTCACTCCCGCTTCGAGACACGCATCCATCAGCGACAGATCTTGATAAGGCAGAGCCACATTGACCAGAATATCGGGTCGAAACGCTTTGAGCAGCTTCACGGTTTCGGGCACGTTATCCGCATCCAACTGTGCGGTCTGAATGGACTTGGTTGATATACTTTCTGCAATTTGGGTACATCGTTCCAGAGTCCTGCTGGCGAGTAGAATTTCATCAAACTCTTCCAGTGCAGCAAGTTTGTGAGTTACAACGCGGCTCACTCCACCCGCTCCAACGACCATCACTCGTGCCATTTTTTCTCCTTCAATAAGTGGTGTTTGGGAGTGCTATCAATTCCCCTAAAGTTCTCAGACACACCATTATGCCATGTGATTTTGTTGGTTGTCGGATTCGGTGACGGCAATCCGAAAAAATCCCGCTATCGGTCTAGTTCACCATAGCGATCGCGATATTGTTGCAGCAATCGTTCCATTTCGGCGGCGCGTTGTCGTTCTTGTTCTGCTCTTTGTCGTTCTTCCTCCGCTCGTTGTTCAGATTGTTCTGCTCTTTGTCGCTCCAGTTCGGTTCGCTGGCGTTCTTGGTCGAGCATTTGATTGATCTGAGCAAACGAGAAAAAGGGCACTCCGTCCGGTCGATAAAGCTGCAATTCTTCACCGAGTTCAAATCGAATTCCTAATCGGGGACTGATCCACCCGTCGATCGATTCAATTTGATCTAACAGTGGATCTTCCGATCGACACCATCCTTCTAATCGGTTTTGGTCTGGATCATAAAGATAGTACTCTTCAACTCCATAAGTGCTGTAGAACAACAATTTGCGATTCATTTCTCGCACTGTATTTCCGGGTGACAGAATCTCGAACACGACTTGCGGCGGAATGTGATCCTCTTTCCATTGAAGATAAGAACCTCTGTCTCCTTTCGGTCTCCCAAAGACAACCATCGCATCCGGAGCCGTACAGAGCCGATTGTTTCCCTCAACCGGATACCAAAGTAAGTCACCCGCTACGAAAACATTTGGATCGTCAGCGAATAGCCACTCTAGATTCTGTTCAATCACCACAATCCAGCGAAATTGTTTTGTATTGTCCGCCATTGGCTTGCCATCGCTTTCCGGGTAACTGATTTGATTGAGTTGCGGTTGAGTGACCATCGATCGAGCCTCCTGCAACGGGATTTTCTGATTTCAGTATAAAGGAACTAACTCCGTGAAAAGCGCGATCGACTTTTTCACAGTTCAGATCCTCCCGCACCATTACGGAGGTCATTCTGAATCTGGGAGGCATATTGAAAGGAATTTTCGCACCAGGAAAACTGACCATGACCATGACTCCGCTTAAGTCTGACTTTCTGGAAAAGATGCGTCAGCAGTTCGATAATGCACCTTACCCGCGAAAGCCACTAGAAGAAGTTCCAAAGAATCCAAAAAGCATTTATATTCACAGTCTGGTGACGGCTTATTATCGTCGCAATCAGAAAGTGATCACGCCTGCGGGAAAAGTGATCTTGGATGCAGGTTGCGGAACTGGGTATAAATCGATGGAGTTGGCGATCGCGAATCCGGGCGCGAAAATTGTGGGCATTGATCTTTCTCCCGCTTCGGTTGATTTAGCGCGGAAACGGTTGCAGTACCACAACATTGAAAATGCAGAATTTCATGCGATCGCGCTTGAGGATTTGCCGAGCTTGGGAGTGCAGTTTGACTACATCAATAATGATGAGGTGTTGTATCTGTTGCCAGATCCGATCGCGGGATTGAAAGCGATGCGGGAAGTGCTGAAACCGGATGGCATTCTTCGCACTAATTTTCATAGTTCATTGCAGCGAACAATTTTTCATAGTGCCCAAAAGTTTTTTAGTCAGGTGGGCTTGATGTCTGGTGACGAACCTGAAGAAGAAATTGAAATTGTGCGGCAAACGATGAAATGTATGAGCAATCATGTTTTTCTAAAAGCAAAAGGCTGGAATAGCAATTTTGAAACCGATGATCAAACAGTATTAGCGAACTATCTATTACAAGGCGATAAAGGTTGGACGATTCCAGAATTATTTACAGCCCTGAGAACTACCGAATTAGAATTTATCTCAATGGTCAATTGGTGGGATTGGGATTTGCTGAAGCTATTCACAAATATTGATGAATTGCCTTTGTCGATCGTCATGGGCTTATCTGAGAAGACGGTGGAAGAACAGCTTCATTTTGTGGAATTGCTCCATCCGATCAATCGGTTGCTCGATGTTTGGTGTGGTCGCGTTGGACAAGCAAATTCTTACACTTGGATCACGGAATGGACAGACGAACAATGGCAAGCTGCAACCGTTCACATCAATCCGCAACTTCTCAGCGATGAGTTTAAGCAAGACCTTAAATCTTGTGTCGCTGAGTCTAAACCGTTTCCGATCAGCAATTATTTCTCATTGAGTGACGAGCCGATGACGATCGATAGTCTCAATGCGGCTTGTCTGTTGCCCTTGCTCGAACTTCCGCAGTCAATGAGCGCTTTGGTTCAACGATGGCAAAAACTTAAACCCTTTAATCCGGTGACACTAGAGCCAACCTCAGAATCAGAAGCGTTCAATTGCTTGAAAAATGGGCTGACTTTCTTAGAAGAAATGAGCTACATCATGATCGAGACCACAAAATAAAATTCCTTTTGAGTGCAGTGATATGAAACGAGATTAGCCTGGGCAGATTAGATTCAGGCGTTAGAAGTTCAAACAAACCGCACCTTAAAAGGAGAAACGTTTCTCATGAAATCTGAACTGAAGGCAAAATTCCTCAATCATTTGGTCTCGAAAAAGAGAGAAGGTGGCTTCACCCTGATTGAGTTGCTCGTTGTGATCATCATCATCGGGATTCTGTCAGCGATCGCGCTTCCTTCGTTCCTCAACCAAGCGAACAAAGGTAAGCAATCTGAAGCAAAACAGTACGTGGGTACAGTGCTTCGGACTCAGCAATCCTTCTACATGGAAAAGAGCCGCTTTGCAACCAACTTGGCTGATATGTCGCAGCCTGTCGCTGACGAGACTCAAAACTATAAATATAAAACTGAGTCCCCCAGCGCCACTGCAACTCACAGCCTGAGTCTTGGAACATCTAAGGTTCAAGCGCTTCGCTCCTATGGTGGAACCGTTATCATGACCACAAATACTACAACCAGCGAAACGAACACCACTGGAATCCTTTGCGAAAGTAACGCTCCAGCAGCAAATACAGCAGTCGCTGTCGGTACTGTTGCTGGTACTACTCTTTCCTGCGGTGCTAACTCCACCCAAGTTCAGTAATTTAGCCTAAAGCTCAAATTGCTAAAGATGAAAGTGAGTAGATTCCCTCTGCTCACTTTTCTTTTTGTTTATTACTATGACCGAAACAGCATCAGCCTCCGTATGACCACTTTCCTGCCCCCCTCTAGTTTGTCAGCCAAGTGGCAACAGCAAGCCATCATCTACGTTGAGCAGAACCAGTTTGCTCAAGCTGCTATTCTCTACGAGCAAGCGATCGAGTCTGCTCCAGAACTGTCGCACTACTGGCACTTAGGATTATTGCTGCTACTCCAAGGACAAGAAGAAGAAGCCCAAACCACTTGGCTATTAGCCCTCTCTGAAATTGATCCAGATCAAACCGATGCCGCTGTTGCTGAACTCAGTCAGATTTTGCACACCGAAGCAGAACGCCGCACTGCAAAACAAGAGCAAACCACTGCTTGGGCAATTCGTCAGCATTTTAGAGAACTGTGTCCTGACAATATCGAGAATTTACTACACATTGTTACTCTGTCGATCGAACTCAATCTCCTCACCGATTCCCTCCTCGAAGACATCGGACTGATTCAACAGCTTGCTCAACCGAATGTACAAGTCTCGATCGAACATCTCTGGCACGTCTTCGATCGACTGTTAAAAACTGCTCCCGCTTCGGATGTGTTGCTTGCCTTTGTCGAAACTGCGATCGTGCATTTGCAATACCTTGACGAAGCCGCAAACTCGATTATCTCTGGAATTCTGCGCTTCGGATTTACTGCGTTTGAAGAAGAGTTTGCGATCAAGCTTGCCGAATGTGCGCTCAACATTAATCCAGTTCAGACGGACATTTTAGGGTTGTTGGCAGCCCTACATCACAATTTAGGTAATCACCTCGAAGCCGTTGAAATTGCAAAGTTTCGCTATCAGCACTCTGAATCTCTGATCGAACAGATCTTCTCAAATGGTCTCATCTTACGAGGCTTGCTTGGAACAGGTGGACTCTGGCAAGAATCGGTCGAAACCGCAAATCATCATCGTAC
>JADEXW010000488.1 GCA_015206935.1 Pseudanabaenaceae cyanobacterium LEGE 13415
GTTGCAGCCCATTTAACTCAAGTAGATGGCGTTCAAACCCGCTTAACGTCTCAAACTTCTCAACTATTCGAGTACACGCTTTCGCAGATCGGCAGTTTAGAAATCGAGTTTTCTGATCCCGACGATCCCCAAGCCCGGACTCAAGTTGAGAAGATTTTGGCGTATTACAGCGATCGTTTTGGGTCATGGACGATCCTCTCTGCCCCCGAAACCCGATAGAGTTAAGACATAGAGTTAAGACATCGGGTTAGATGGCAAACTTGTGATTTCTGAGTGGATTCATTCTCTGTTCGGGCAATGTGCGATCGTCCTTCTCTGGTTGTCGATCGTCGGCTTGTGCGCTGAAATCGTGAATCGCGTCACAGGCAATAATGAATTAGTTCGCAAAGTTGTCCACATCGGTACTGGGAACGTAATTCTGATTGCCTGGTGGCTCAATACTCCCATGTGGCTAGGGGTGGGCGCATCGATTTTATTTAGTGCGATCGCGCTTCTTTCCTATTACGTCCCCATCCTTCCAAACATCAACAGCATTGGGCGAAAAAGCTTCGGCACGTTCTTCTATGCAGTGAGTATCGGCGTTCTAGTGGGATGGTTTTGGTCAATTTCACAGCCGCAATTTGCAGCGATCGGCATTCTCGTGATGACTTGGGGAGATGGATTCGCTGCCTTAATCGGTCAACGTTTCGGAAAGCATCCCTACCGATTATGGGATATGAAAAAAAGCTGGGAAGGCTCTGGTTCAATGGCACTGATTAGCTTTACGGTTTGCGCTTTAATTCTTCTATTCACGATCGGTAATGTCTGGCAAATTTGGCTGATCTCGATCGTCATCGGTTTAATCGCCGCGACTCTAGAAGCCTTTTCCAAATTCGGAATTGATAATTTGACTGTCCCGATTTCGAGTGCAGCGATCGCTTTTTTCCTAACCCAAACCCTAATTCCTTAAAACCAAAAATATCCTTCCAACGGGAGAAGTTTTTGATTTCCTTCCGTCCCCAGCCTAATTTGTGGTTGAATCTAGGCGAGGAAACAAATTGAAATCTGCCTAAGTCGCTGTTTCAAGACCTGTAACCATCCACCCATCGTCCGGGTGCTTATATACGCTGAATCTATGACCTCGATCGTGCAGCCAACCGCCTCCCCATCCAACTGGGAAGATCCGCATCTTTCCGCCCAGCCCAATCCCGACCAGTTAGACAACATCAAAGCCCAACTGGATCTCATTTTGCTGGCACTCGAAGCGATCGCGAATCTTTCCTCGGAAGCCATGCTCCAAGCCGCCTCCGAACTCAATCTCGAATCCATGATCAGCGATCGTGTGTCTCTCTGGCGGTTGCGTCAATCGAGTCCCCTCCGGAAAGGACAAGGCGGACGTAAAAAGCTTGATGTCGATGAAGCTCGCGCACTCACCCTGATCATCTGTCACTTAGCAAAACAACAGAATGAATTAATTCGTCGTGCCGTTGCCCTGCTCGAACAACTCACTGAACAAAATCGCGAACCGCATCAAGCTGCCCTGTTAGGCAATTATCTGGATACTTTCCACAACACCTACCAAGAGCGCATGGAACACGGAGAAACGATTTCTACCGATGCTCTCACCCATCTCGCGCTTAAACTTCTAATCGATCTGCTCTTTTACGGCAGTCCCCAAGGCGTTCGACGACTTTGGCTCACCCTGCTCGATCGCTCTCTACCCACCCCTCCGAACTGACGCGCTCAACTTTGAACCCATGTCCTCACCTACCTTTGTCATCCGCCGTTACACCCCACCTACCTGCACCCTAGAGATTGCAGCGAAAGATTCGCCGTTGTCTCGTTGGATGGGGCAATCTGTCCTTAAAAATCTCCGTTTCAAACTCAGCTTTGACGATCCACGAGTCAGCGAAGACCAATGGATCACGGTCAGGGGTGATCGGACTCAACTCCAAGCGCTTACAGATGCAGTTAGCCACTATGTCCAAAATTTCCTCAGCCAATCGAGCCGCTTTAGTACCCAATCCTCGATCGGGGTTGCTGAACCCGTTACTGATTTCATTGCTCAATCCGAACAGAATCCCGCTGGAATCCATCTAAAACCCAAGGGACTGATTTCTCACGAACTTCACCTTGGAACGCTTGCGAGTGAATCTTCTGGCTCAGTTCTATCGCTTAGTGCTGTCCAACTCGCAGACTTAGCGACCGCACTGGATGAATGTTCCGCTGATGTCACCACACTTCCCAGCCTAGAAAAACCCCGTTGGCGTACCGTAGCACCTGCTTGGGGCACGATCGCAGCCGCCGCAATTGTCGCGATCGGTGTAACTGCCTCGATCGCGCGTGTCTTCGAGCCATCTGCCCCCACTCAAACCGCCACAAGCCAAGGAGCCAGCAGTAACGATCAGCGTCTCCCGGTGCAGCCTCTACCAACCACACCTGCGCCGAATACGATTGCGACCCTGCCAACCGCACCCCCACCCTTAGCCACACTTCCCACAACGACTCCTCCCGCTCCTAGCATCGCGACTACTCCAACCCAACCTGACCAAGCGCCACGGCTCAAGGTTGCTCAAGAGCCGCCTGTTACGCCTCCCTCTCCCCAACTAGAGATTCCGGTTCGAGATGTTCCCGTTCCTGCGATTCCTAATCAGACAAGAATCTCTAATGCTCCTTCGATCGACAAATCTTCGCCCAGTCCGAATGCTGATCCAGCTCCGCCAGCGGGTACAAGTGATGTCGCCCGAACTCTCTCGCCCTCAAGCGCTTCGCCCTCAGCCGCCAGTCTGCAAGAGAATCAACCTCGACCCGTTGCCGCGGGCACAACCATTCCGCAAGTTGCCGAAGTGAGAGCATACTTTCAGAAAAACTGGAAGCCACCGCAAGGGATGATTGAGGACATTGAATATCGGCTCACACTTAAACCGGATGGGACGATCGATAGAATTGAGCCGCTTGGTGAAGCTGCGGGTCGCTTCCTTGATGCGTCTTTCCCCGTCTCTGAGCAAAAATTTGTTTCTCCAGTCAAAGGAAACGGTACACCTGTCATTCGATTACGACTGACTCCAAAAGGTGTCGTTCAAACCTTTCTAGAAGCTCAATAAAAAAGGCGATCGTGCAACACGATCGCCCTTCGTTACCTGTTCATTCCCTAATAAATCTCGAATCCTAGAGCAAATGGCTGTTTCTGTTTCGAGGAAACTTCGATCGTATATTCTCCATCCATCGGCAATCGATTCTTCCAATTGCGCGATTCTGCCGAGCTACCCCCAATTCGTTGCCCATTCGGAGCCAAGACCACAAGCGAAACATCGCCCTTCAGTGCCCGAACTCCCATTACTTGACCTGCCGAAGCTTTTAGCAAATATCGGCGAATCTTGTTGGGTTGTGCTTCTCCCGTCACTGTCGTTTGACGCTCACCCCGCGCGAATCGAATATGTTGAACATTCGAGTTGACGAACTGAGAAACGGGTGTGATGGTCACATCCAAGGAGTAGGCTCCACTTCCAGTTACCTCGATTTTGTATTCATCAGTTTTCGGCAGTTGACTCGTCCAACTGCGAGTTCGATGGGCTGAATTATTGATCGCTTGTCCATTCTGCTGAAGCAAGTTCATGAACACGCCCGCGCCCTCGATCGTCACGATCATCATCTGCCCTTGAGATGCGCTGACCGTATAAATTTGGGAATTGTGTTCCACTAAGTTGCCTTGCACCACGGCTGAGATTTCTCCTGGCGCAAAACGAATCTGTTTTGGCTTGCCGTTGTTCGTATCTCCACCATTTCGATGAGGTGCATCCGCTCGAATTTGTTGAGTACTAGGAAGTGGTTCAGTCATGCGAAACAAGTGCATTCCAATCCCGGTAGAAACCAGTAAACTGGCTGCGATCGCCGCAGGCACAGTCCATTGATTCAGAGTTGCCGCCCTCCTCGAAGCAGATTTAGACAGACCCGTTTTCGGTGTATCCGAGGCGCTATTTTCAGAATGGTTTGTCATAAATAGCTGTGTTCTAATCATTGCGGCAGTTTGTTTGAGATTGATATCTCGTGCCGCAGGTGCAATATCTCGATCGACAGAGGCGGGAGACTGAACCATCGGATTGAGCAAGGTACTTTTCACTGAGCCTTCCATCAAAGGCTGTAAATCTGCCCAAGCTTCTCTTGCGGATTGATAACGATCGTTCGGGTGGAGTGCCAGCATTTTTTGCAATACGATCGCGAGCGGGTCACTAATCTGGGCGTAAGGCTGCCACTGCCAAGCCAACGTTTGACTATCTAAGAGCGATTGCGGTTCTCGTCCCGTTAGCAGCACTAAACAGCTTGCACCCAAAGCGTACAAATCGCTGTGAGGTGAAACATTTCCGGTTTGCAATTGTTCGGGTGGCGCATATCCAACTTTGCCCACTCGTGTAATCGTTGAAATGATGGGCCAATGGCTTGCCGCTTCCTTCAC
>JADEXW010000489.1 GCA_015206935.1 Pseudanabaenaceae cyanobacterium LEGE 13415
CCTCGATCGATCGCGTCTTGCGGCTTCAATCCGAAATGCTCGTAAATGCCACGCCCTGTTGTCCCGATCGCACCCGTCGCATGAGCTTCGTCCATCACCAGCGTGCTATCTGGATAATTCGACAAAATCTCAATCATCTCAGGCAATGGAGCAATATCGCCATCCATTGAAAACACCGCATCAGAAACGACCATTACACGATCGCCCGGTTGAACATAGCGCTTTAACTTCCGCGCCAGATCTTCCATATCGCAGTGACGATAGGCTTTCACTCGAACTCTAGGGCTATAACCAAACAATTTCCCCGATCGAGTCCCCGCATGAGCCAGCGCCGACACAATACAACCGTGATTCAACACATCGGTCATAATCAACGTTTCTCTTGTATGCTCAAATCCCGGAACCGGGATCGCCAAATGGCAGAACGCATCCATTAACGCCTGCATTCCCATCCAAGCATTCAGGAAAAGCTGCGTATGGGGTAAATGCTTAAAGCTCGATACTTCGTCTTCAAGCTGGCGATGCAAATCAATCCGACCACTCAAAACTGAGGTTGAACTATTAGAAGTTCCGTACTGAAAAATCGCATCGATCGCGGCTTGTTTCACCGATTCGTTTTGGGTCAATCCCAGAACATCGTTTGTGCAAAAAGTGAGAACAGTGCGCCGCTTTCCCGTTTCAGCCTCCTCAATTTCCACCATGTTCCCCTGGCGTTGATGACAGAGATACTCATCCGGGTCGAGTTCACTTTCATACCAACGCCGCACATATTCCTTAACAACTTGCACAGTTTACTCCTCTCACCTGCTTGACGTTCGCAATTTTGCTTCTGACTCAACAGTATATTTGCCTAAGATAGATTTCGCGCAACATTGCGGAATTCAAATCTAGGCTGTCTCGAAAAAAAGACGTGATAACAGCTTATCAGGACTTTTTCAATTCCAAAAAAACAGCGATCGCACACTCAAGCACGATCGCTGTTTCCTAAGAGTTTGCCGCTCTTAGATTTCTGCGACTGCCCGCTCTACCAGACGACGAGCTAACGTTTGCGTTCCCGTGTGCGTGTAGTACTTCACTGCCACATCGAGAAACGCGCCGACATAATCGAGTTTGTCAGCGGACACATCGACGACACCCCGAACGCGATCGAGTAACGTTTGCTGGGTCAAATTCCGAGAACTCACGAAATCACCCATCCATCCCTTCACCGAATCAAAGCTTTGTCCGATAAAGTTCAACTGTCCAGCCGAATCTCCTCCCGGAATCAACGGTTTGACGCTCTTAAACGATTGATTCTTCTCCAATTCGTCGGGAGTCGTTTGGCTAATGGTCGATAAGCCTTTCTGAATGAAGTCACCGCCTAATGGAATCAAGCCATCGAAGCTGACCAAAGCTGCCATTCGCATGAGAGACTCGCCGCTGTAGTCGCCCAGAGATGCCAGAAAGTCTCCGATACTGTCGCCCGGAATGCCGTTGATTTGACAGAACGCGACCAATTCCACGACCAATTTGACGCAGAGATCGAGGCTTTGCAGTTTCTCCGGTTTCGGTGTGAGATTGCTCAAGAATCCAAGAAATGAAATGTCTTGTCCGACTTTGTTCGCCAGAGCCGCCGCTCCAAGGGCACTCGCCGCATTATCTACAGTTTGATACAGCCACATTGCCCGTTGATAGCCTTGCGATTCGTCGTTGTAGAGATAGACCGCTCGTTCTCCGATCGCTTGAATCAGACTTTCATCGGTTTCGCCTGTAACAGTGCGAATTGTGTTGGTAAATCCGGTGAGATTTTGCCACTGTCCAGGAACAACGAAATCGAGAGCATGAAGCGCTTTAACGGTTGTGCCACCGGTAGGAAGTTCGTCTACAAGTTCAAAAATGGGTTTACTCATGAAAAATCCTCTAATGAAGCGTTCAAACTGGGGTTGTACGAATTTCGTCATCTGTGGGGTGGTCGTCTCAATCTCTGCTGCTACGATCGAGCGATTCCAACCCCGTTACGAAAGACATCTACCCTTTAAGCTGGGACAATCCCTTGAGATCAAACTTAGAAATCCACTGTTGCCGATCTTCTTTGGTAAACGCTGGATCACGCGACAGCACTTTCACTTGGTACTTACCCACCAAAATGCCCGTCTGCGTGTTCCCCATCGTCATCGCCGGGAATCCGTTAATCTTCTCGGTCGTGTTTTCATACTTCGCCGCCGCCGCAGGCAAACTCGAAGTATCCGATATCGACAACATTGCGACATCTTTGCCCTCGCGCTTTAATTTCGCTTCAGCAAACCCTTTTTTCTCTTGAGTAAAGACGCGCTCATATCCCGATCCAGGTTTCGGGAAGTACTTGTTAAACTGACTGCCCTGAGTGGCATCTTTCGCGACCGCAACGACTCCTGGTTTATTGCTTTCTTTCTGCGCTTCTGCAAAACGAGACGGCTCTTGATTTTGACAGCCAGAGATGAACAGCGCGATCGCTAACATGACAGCGACAACGGCTCGCCGCCAATTCGGTAAGGTCAATGCTTGGTGTCTCATAAATGTGCTGAAAATAAATCTTGTCGATCGAGATGTACGATGACAGCTAAACGGCAGCAACTGACTTAAGTTAGATTTGCAGTCACTGCAATCCAATTCAGCTGTCCCGTCTGTCACTCTAGGCGATTTTTCTTGGATCGATCGCTTTTGAAATGGAAAAAAGAAAATTTGTTACCGATCGACGATTCCCGATCGCTGAATCGTTTGTTGATATCGATCGAACTGTTTCACAATTAACCGCTGCACTGCAATAATCGCCGGATTCACTTCAACATATCGCCGCGATCGATCTTTCAAATAATTTTCTTGTTCGCTCTCAATCATTTCAATATCTTGATGCAAGAACCGCAAGAATAGTAAATGTAGAATCACAGGTTGCAATGGTCGGCGTAATCCATTCAACAGCCAAGTGGGAACCGGAAGCCGCAAAAATAACATCGCAAACGATCGACTTTCCGTTTCAGAAATCGGCAACCGCATCAAATACAGCGCCGATACGCCTTCGAGCTTATTGATATAGTTCGGATATCGATACTCAACTGAAATCGTTTTAGTCGTTACTCCACCCGATTCACTCAATCCCAGAAACTTAGTCAAAATCCCTTTGTAAGACACTTGATATTCTGCGGTCACTGCATCTTCTGTTTCTCGCAGTTTCGTCAAAACTGGATCAAACCAGCCTTGAAGATTCTGATGCAAATAACCGTGAAACACATCCATCGTGTTTTCATTACAGATCGAAAAGTGTGCTTTAAATTCCGCCCCAATCGGAACCATAAAACACTTTGGATCATCGTATTCAGGAATGTCAGGAATCGAAGTCAACTCTGCAACTGCATGATCGCCTGGAAATAGCCAAATCAATCCATACTGCTCTTGAACTGGATAACTTCGCATTTTGGCACAGGGAAGTTTCTGCCCTTCATTCCAATAAGGAATTCCCACACATTCACCTTTTCCATTAAATTCCCAACCGTGATAGCCACACACGATCGCGTCCCCCTGAACTTTGCCTTTATCCATTGCGACCCCTTTATGGGGACAGATATTTTCAACGGCTTGAACTTGATTTTGAGAATCGCGATAAAGTGCGATCGCTTGATTCCAGACGCGAACGGGAAGAATTTTTCCCGGTTTAAGGTCGTGCGCCCATGCAACTGCATACCAGTGATTAGGATTAATTCCCACTTCGCGCACTCGATTTTGAATCGTTTGACCTTGTAGAGTAGTCGCCAATTCGAGCATCACTGATTCTTCCTTTGGAATACGTATGAATCATGCTAGCAACAAAAAAAAGGGTGCAAAGCATCCCTTTCAGAAACCATTAGATTTTCAAAGTATTCACGTCGGCGTAGATTGCAAATCAGGACGCTCCTCCGGCACGATCGCGCCTTCAACCGGACAGACTTGCAGACAAATCCCGCAATCAATACAGGTCGAAAAATCAATCCAATACCAATCCGTCCCTTTCATATTCTTTCCAGGACCTTCGTGAATGCAGGCGACCGGACACGCATCAACGCAATCCGCGATCCCTTCACAAGTATTCGTAACAATCGTATGAGACACAGTGTTCTTCTCTCTGAGCAATCGACTTTGCGGACAGATCTATTCTCGTATATGTTTCTGCCGAATTGCCGATCGATTTATAGCAGTAGAAGTTCAGATTAGAACCTTCTCGGAGTTGCCCCAAACCCCCAATCCTGGAGACTTTAAGACTCTTGCTCCCAAACTTGGGGGCTGGGGGCTTCATCCCTTACAGGTGTAGGTTTGTGTTGAAACTGTGAGCAAGGACTCTTTCAGTTGGATAATTTAGAGACAAGAGAATCTGGAGGGGTCGCCATGCTGCGAAACTCTTCGCTGAAACAATGGAATCGGATTG
>JADEXW010000490.1 GCA_015206935.1 Pseudanabaenaceae cyanobacterium LEGE 13415
CGTCTAGGATTAGTCGGTGAATCGGGCTGTGGAAAGTCAACGCTCGGACGGGCAGCGATGCGATTGTTGTCTGAGGCGGCACAGATTGAAGGACAGGTGAAGTTTCAGGGAAAATCAGTCTTCGATTTGTCTCCGATCGAGCTTCAAAAGTTTCGTGGGGAAGCGGTCGCACTCATTTTTCAAGATCCGATGACTCGACTCGATCCGTTAATGACGATCGGTGATCATTGTCTCGAAACGTTGAAAGCGCATGAACCAAATTTATCGACGAAAGCTGCAAAGCAAAGAGCGATCGAGACTCTCAAAGCGGTGAATATTCCAGAGAATCGCTGGTCACAATATCCACACGAATTTAGTGGAGGAATGCGACAAAGAGTTGCAATCGCGCTTGCACTTCTATTAAATCCAAAGCTGATCGTCGCAGATGAACCCACAACCAGTTTGGACGTGACGGTTTCGGCTCAAATTCTCAAAGAACTGACGCGCCTTTGTAGTGAACGAAATATGGCGCTGATTTTGATTTCACATGATTTAGCAATGATCGCAGAATATTGCGATCGGATTGCGGTGATGTATGACGGTGAAATGATCGAAACTGGATCAACCGAATCCGTATTTCGTCATCCGCAACAGTCTTATACCCGGACATTACTCGATTCAGCACTACTTTTACAAAAAGATTCTGATGCGATCGTGGAAAGCGATCGACCGAATGTTGCCCCGATTTTGAAATTATCAGAACTCAAACAGCACTATACGATCGAATCGAATTTCATCTCAAAACTGTTTGATAAAAACGATCGGACGATTCGCGCCGTAGATGGAATTGATCTTGAACTTTATTCAGGAGAAACGCTTGGACTCGTCGGTGAATCGGGCTGTGGAAAAAGTACTTTATCGCGGACTATTCTGCAATTGCTTCGACCGACTGGAGGCAAAGTAGAATTTTTGGGGCAGAACCTCACCCAATTAAACCGCGAACAATTACAACAACAGCGGCGACAAATTCAGATGATCTTTCAAGATCCTCATGCTTGTTTAAATCCACGAATGACGATCGGAGAAAGTATCGCTGATCCATTACTCATTCATCAGCTTGCAACGCCTGAAAAAGCCAAACAAGAAGTGGAATATGTTCTAGAACGAGTGGGATTAATGCCTGTGGAATCGTTCTACAACCGCTATCCGGGAGAACTTTCGGGCGGACAACAACAGCGAGTCGCGATCGCTCGTGCGCTGATTACTCGTCCTCGATTAGTGATTTGTGATGAGCCTGTCAGTATGTTAGATGCGACCGTTCAAACGCAAGTCTTACAACTGATGCAAGATTTGAAAAAAGAATTCGATTTAACCTATCTTTTCATCACTCACGATCTGTGGGTGGCGCGATATTTCTGCGATCGGATTGCCGTCATGAACGGCGGCAAAATCGTTGAACTGGGTGAAACTCAAACTGTATTTAAACATCCGAAACACCCGTATACTCAATCTTTATTAGGAGCCGCACCGCTACTCAATAAAATGACCGGATGAATTGGCAAAATCAAAGTTAGAATGCTGCACAGTGCGCGATTTGTTGTATGACAAAAACAGATTCTAAGAAGTCAGACCCTTCAAAAGTGGATCGACTCGAACAGAATGTTGGTTCTTGGCTGGTTCGCACCATGATTGTTTTCGCGATCGTGTTGCTCATCGGTCATATGCAGGGGAAACGTCCCGCATTCTTCAATTTTGATAGTGCAGAACGAGGAGCCAATGCGCCGTTAGTGATGCGCGGCGGCGATCCTTATATTCGAGCTTTGATGCGAACGATTTCAGCGAGTGAATCGAATGTCCGCAATCCATATACCGTGGTGTATGGTGGGTCTCGTGTGGAGGATTTAAGTCAGCATCCCGATCGCTGTATTACGATCGTCAATGGGCCCAACCTGGGAGACTGTACCACTGCCGCAGGACGATATCAGTTCATCACAACGACTTGGGAAGAAAAAGCAAGACGCTATCATCCGAATCCCAGTGGCTTTTTCATGTGGCGGAACTATAGCTTTGAGCCACAATATCAAGATGAAGTAGTCTATCGCTGGTTGAGTGATGCGAATGCTTGGGGGACGGACATTCGGAAATTATTGAAAGACGGAAAGATTAAAACGGTTTTGAAGATGCTGTCTCCGACTTGGACAAGCTTGGGATATGGCATTGAAACGAATTCGATGAGTGACGAACTTCCGAATATTTATCGGAAAGTTTTACAACAGGAATTACAGCGGGATTAATTCGATCGACTCTGAATCACAGTTGAAATTGTTTCAATCAACTTCTCTGGCTCGATCGGCTTTGCCAAATGGGCATCGAAACCAACTTCTAGGGCTTGTTCCTGATGGTGTTGAGTCGCATAAGCCGTTAGCGCGATCGCAGGTAAATCTTCTGCAAACGCTCGAATGTGATGCAGCAATGCAAATCCATCCATTCCCTGCATTCCAATATCGCTGATTAAGACATCAAACCGCGATCGCTTCAATTCCTCTAAAGCAGTTTGGGCGGAATCAATCGGAGTGACGATCGCGCCTTGTTGCTCAATCATAAAGGCGAGAAATTGTAAAGTTGAAGGATCGTCTTCCACAATCAACACTTGAATTCCATTCAGACTCGGTTTAGCGGCTTCAAATGCAGGTTGTCTTTGAGCTACAGTTTCCAGCATTAACGGAAGTTGAACTGTAAAAGTCGCGCCCTGTCCAATTCCTGAGCTTTCTGCCCGAATGGTGCCACCATGCGCTTCGACCAATTGACGGCACAGAGAAAGTCCTAAACCCAAACCTCCGAACTGCCGAGTAATCGAACTATCTTCCTGACTAAATCGATCGAACACATACGGCAAAAATTCGGGATTGATGCCTTGTCCGCTATCGCTGATTTGAATTTCAGCACAGCGATCGACTTTCGATAATGTCACCGTAATTCGACCTTCAACAGGCGTGAATTTAATAGCATTCGAGAGCAGATTCCAGACAATCTGCTGTAGCCGTCCTGCATCTCCCATTACGGGAGGCAAGGGTGCAGATAGATTCGTTTCGATTTGGATCGATTTCGCTTCGGCGGCAAGTCGAACTGTTTCTAAAGCAGCAATGATCACTTCAAGCAAAGAAACAGAAGCAAAATTAAGCGTCATTTTGCCGCGAACAATTCGAGCAAGATCAAGCAGATCATCAACGAGTTGAGCTTGTCGGCGGGCATTTTCTTCGATCGTTTCGAGCGCTTGTTGCAATCGGTCTTCTGGAACGTCTTGAGTTCTAAGAACTCGCGACCATCCCAGAATCGGCGTTAGTGGCGTTCTCAACTCATGAGACAGCGTAGCTAAAAACTCATCTTTTGAACGATTTGCTACTTCTGCGGCATCACGGGCAGCTTTTTCTTGAGACAGTAACCGTTCGCGTTCTTTTTCTAATCTTTTACGATCGCTAATATTTCGCTGAATCGCCACATAGTGTGTGATTTGCTGTTGATTGTTCCGAATCGGTGTAATATTCCATTCAACATAGAATTCGCTACCATCTTTGTGATAGTTAATGGCTTCTCCATGAAAGGGATTACCCTGAGCAATGTTTCGTCTCAACGCATCTAAAACGGCGCGTTCTGTATGTTCTCCCTGCAACATCCGGGGACTTTTGCCCAAAACTTCTTCGGATTGATACCCTGTCATTTCAGTGAATGCAGGATTCACATAAACGATTTCAGGTCCAGGCGAATCGAGATGAGCATTCGTAATCACGATCGAATCCCGTGATTGTTGAACGGCAGACAAGAGCAATTGAATCGCTTCTTCAGCGACTTGCAAATCTCTCAAAGCTGCGGTTAAGCGATCCAAAGATTCAGTCAGCCGACTTTTTTGCTTTAGTGGCAATTGTTCGGCATCTTGCTGTAATTCTTCGACCTGCTTTTGCACGTCCTGAATTTGCTCGATAAACTCGTCTCCGTTCACGGGATTCCCATAATTTGAATAACTTCAGGCTTTATTATCATTTGTTAACTTTGGAAAAACATTCCTACTAAGACGGATTTGACGATCGACATTACATTGCACGACTAACTTCAGATTGCAATAGAACTATCGATAGTTGTCGATGCTAACTTAGAAACCGAGTCAAGATTGTTCAGTTGCTTGATCGATAAGCTTGTTATCCTCAAAAATAAGGTTCATTCTGTGAGGTTCTTATGGGCGACAGAGACAGAAAGGAGCGGGAACCCAATAACTTGTTCGAGAGCATTCAAAGCGGAGCAGATAATTTTGTTCAGGGATTGCAGGGCTTGAATCCGCTTAAGTCGAATGAGGATAGAGAAAGATCACGTCGGGATGATGATGACGATCGTTATCGATCGCGCAGGGATGACGACGACGATAGATATAGAAG
>JADEXW010000081.1 GCA_015206935.1 Pseudanabaenaceae cyanobacterium LEGE 13415
CTATTAACCCAGGTGTTGCTCTGGGTTGTAGTGGGTCTATTCGCCTGGTATGTTCTACTACGGCTATTACCGAGACCGTTTTTAGGTGGATTAGTATTGCTGCTTCTGCTTGGGGTTGCAGCCTTTACGTTCTACACAGGTGCGCCAGATCAGGGCATCATCGGCAACATTTTCCGAGTGATTGCAATTCCATTTAGTCCGCTCGGTATTATTTTGATTCTGCTGCTGATTGCATTTTCTGAATTGCTCCGAGGCGGCAAATTATCGAGAACGGGACTGGTCGTGCTGCGGATTGCGATTCCTGCACTGCTGATTTTGAGTATTCCAGCGGTGTCGTATTTCTTGGCGCAACGAGCAGAAGCGGAAGCGATCGAGATTGCCCGTCCAGTTGGAGCAGAAACGCTTCCGGCTGGAGCGCGACGAGTGATTGTCACGTTGGCACAGGATACGACTCGGCTACAACTCAGACCGAGAACGCAAGCTGCTCCGGCTGCCCCCGCTCCCGCTGCGCCTCAACTGATTCCGCCCCCTTCTCCGATTCCGGCTGGATCGTTCTCGCTGTTGGCGGATCAGCCTGTGCAACTGACGGAGAACGGGGATATTTTGACCTATACGCAGCAAGTGTATGCAGAAGAACGGGCGCGGGGAACGGCTCCACTCGTGATTGTGAGTGCGGGAGAGCGACCCGAACGATTGCGTCGGGCTGGAGAATCGGTGAATGAAGTCTCCGAAGCGGCGGACGCGAGACGATTCTTGCAGGACTTAGGAATTCCTGAAGGCGATATTATTGGCGATTCTAACAGTCCCACGATTCAGCAAAGTGCCGTGAATGTGCGTCAGGAATTGCAGCGTCGTGGAATTAATTTTGGCAATCAGTTAATTTTGATTGATTCTGCCATTCAGATGAATCGAGCAGCGCTGACATTCAGACGGGAGTTCACGAACAATAATGTTCCAGTTACGATTATTCCGCGTCCGACGAACTTCTTTACCCTACCGCCGCGAGAAGCACTGCGGGGTCGGGCACAAGGACGGGATGTGGTTGAGCGGAATGTTCAATTAGCCGATCTTATTCCTAGTATTGATGCGTTGTCGCTCAGTTCTAGGGTGATTAATGAGTATCTAGCCTCGATCTATTACTTCTTGAGGGGATGGATTCGACCCGTCCGCACAACGCTCTAAAAGTTGGGGTAGAGGCGAAAAGCTTCTACCCTTTTCTTCTGGAATCAAGCTTTTCTTTCGCGTTACCATGAGAAAGTTTGATATTAGGCATAGTCATGGCTCGATCGCGTTCTCAACTGCAAAAACTAGGGTCTTATCTTCGTCCCCATTGGCGGAGTGCTACTTTAGGGGTTTTGGCGTTGTTGGTGGTGAACTCGATCGGGATTTATATCCCGCTACAAATTCGCGATGCCGTCGATAAGTTAAGCGTTACCTTTAGCGTTAACGAGATTTTGCTCGATGCGCTTCTGATTCTGATCCTTGCATCGGTCATGTGGGTTGTTCGGATGGTGTCCCGAATTCTACTTTTTGGTGTGGGTCGTCAGGTTGAATTTGACCTAAAGCAGAAGATTTTTAATCATTTACTCAAGTTAGAGCCTGCCTATTTCGCTGCGAATACCGTTGGCGATTTAATTAACCGCGCTACAAGTGATGTCGATAATATTCGCAGATTATTAGGTTTTGCGGTTCTCAGTCTAGCAAACACAGTATTCGCTTATACATTGACGTTACCTGCAATGATGGCGATCGATGCCCGTTTAAGTCTCATGGCACTTTCGGTGTATCCGTTCATGCTGATTCTTGTCAGTTTGTTTAGTAACCGACTGCGATCGCAACAATTAACCGTTCAAGAAGAACTCTCAACTCTGAGCGAATTGGTGCAGGAAGATATGAGCGGAATTGCACTAATCAAGATTTATGCTCAGGAAGAGAACGAGCGGCAAGCGTTTCGAGAATATAATCGATCGCTGCTTCATGCGAATCTTAAACTTGCGCTGACTCGAAATATTCTGTTTCCCATTCTGCAAGGAATTGCATACGGGAGTGCATTGATCTTGCTGTGGTTTGGAGGTGGATCGATCGCACGTGGAGAAATTACGGTTGGAGATTTTATTGCACTATTGATATTCGTGGAACGATTGGCGTTTCCGACTGCGCTACTGGGATTCACGATTACGGCTTACCAGCGTGGGGAAGTCAGTATTGATCGAATCGAAGCAATCTTATCTGTTGAACCGAAGATCAAAGATGCTAAAGACCCGATTCCTTTACCATTGGCGCAAGTGCGTGGAAAGTTGAGCGCAAAGGATTTAACATTTTATTATCCGGGCAGTTCTCAACCAAATCTCGATCGCATTAATTTTGCGATTTCTCCAGGTGAAACCGTTGCGATCGTCGGTGCGATCGGTTCCGGTAAATCAACCCTTGCTAACGCATTACCCAGACTATTAGATATTGACTCGAATCAGTTATTTCTAGACGGCTACGACATTACCGATTTGCGATTAGAAGATTTGCGAGGCGCGATCGCATATGTTCCCCAAGAAAGTTTCCTCTTCAGCACTACGATCCGCAACAACATCCGATATGGTCAACCTTTAGCCGAACAATCTGAGGTAGAACTTGCGGCAAAAATTGCTCAAATCCACGGAGAGATTCTGAACTTTCCGCAGCACTATGACACGATCGTTGGAGAGCGCGGAATTACACTATCCGGTGGACAACGACAACGAACTGCATTAGCACGAGCGCTTTTAGTCGATAGTCCGATTTTGATTTTGGATGATGCTTTGTCGAGTGTAGACAATCAAACTGCAACGCGAATTTTGAAGAATTTATCTGAAGGAACCGTTCGCAAAACAGTTGTTTTTATCTCGCATCAACTTTCAGCAGCGGCAATGGCAGATCGTATCTTTGTAATGGATCAAGGGCGCATTGTGCAGATGGGTTCACATGGTGAATTGTTGGATCAACCCGGACTTTATCGATCGTTGTGGGATCAGAACAAATTAGAAGAAGCCTTGCAATAAGTCTCTATAGCAATCCGGTTTGAGTTCTGAAATTCTGGAACGCCCCCAAACCCCCAATTCTGGGGGCTAAGAGTCTTGTCCCCCCAAACTTGGGGGTTAGGGGGCACAACTAATCTTGCATTTCACGACTGATTTAGGATTGCTCTATCAATTGATAGAGGTACGAATCTTTTTCTCTTCCTGGCGTTCCCATCTCTGGACAGAGTGAGATGGCGATCGACTTCGGTTAACTTAGCTGCATTAGAGCATCTACTGAAGCAAGATTGCCATTTTTATTACAGCACTTTAGAGCAATTTAGTTATTAGGAAACTTCAACATGACGAATCCAAATCAAGGCGATCGCTACGATCGCACAAATCCTCCTGCCGAAAATCAACCGAATCCCGATGGTTATGGAAGCGGTTATACACAAGGTCGTGCGGTTGAACGTCAGCGTTATGAATCCGTACAGCAAGTCAGAGACGAGAACAATACGGCAAACGGTTTCTTGATTGGAATTCTCTTAACAGGAGTCGTCCTCGGCGGCGCTGCACTAGCGTATTTTATGACACAGCGCGATCGTACTCCTGCTCCTGTACAACGCACAATCGTAGTTCCAAGTACCGCTCCTTCTCCGTCACCCTCCCCGGAAGTGAGAGAGCGAGTGATTGAGCGCGATCGCATTGTTCCCGTTCCGCAACCGCAGCAGAGTTCTCCAACTGTGGTTCCTGCTCCTACAATTCGGATTGAAGCGCCAAAACCTGCTCCAGCGGCTCCAGCTTCTCAGTCTGCACCGACAACACCCAGCAATCCGCAGACTCAATCTTCGACAGAGCGATCAAGTTCAGCACAGCCATCTCCATCACCAGAGGCAACCACCACTCCAAACTCAACAAGTCCCAATTCAAGCAGCACTTCAGGTCAGTAACGTTTGAAACTTTCCCACGGCTTCTGTCGTGGGTTTCTTTTGGAACTTTACCGTCTTGGGAGCGATGTCGATCGAGCCGCATTCATACTTCGATAGTTCTGGGTACAATCGCGATCCAGATATTGATTCATTCTTATGCAATGCCTCCGATAGACATTATCGCAACCTCAGACTTTCGCCTCATTGCTTTGTCAGTTCTCATTTCTTTTATTGGTTCTTACACTGCACTGGACATTGCTGAACAGATTCCAATCAACCACGAACAACCGCGTCAATATTGGCTAATCGGAAGTGGAATTGTCCTTGGACTCACCGTTTGGGCAATGCACTTTACAGGAATGTTGGCGCATATTTTACCGATGCCTGTGGGCTATGATTTTCGGATCATTCTGCTGTCGATCGCAGTTTCGCTTGGTGGCTCGATCGCGGGAACCTGGCTGATTTATCGGCTTGATGATGTCTGGTGGACGATCGGGGCGATTTGTGTGGGCTGCACGATTATTTCAATGCACTACATTTCGATGGCAGCGCTGCAAATTGCAGCCCGTCAAGTCTATGATCTGCCGCTGGTTTTACTATCGGGATTCATTGCGATCGTGGCTTCAGGGGGTGCATTTTGGCTATTGAGATATCGCGATCGGGCGACGATTTTTGCTCGATGTCGGCAGGTGATTGGTAGTGCTGGATTGATGGGAATTGCTATCTCTGGAATGCACTATACCGCGATCGTGGCGACTCATATTCGGGTTGCTGTGACCGCACCACCAGCGATTAAACCGATTAGTGGTCGAGTTTTAGCGATCGTCATTGGTGTTGCTGCATTACTGATTTTGATCGCGGCATTGCTCGCTTCATTTTTTGGACGGCAATTGAGTGCAGAACGCGCCAGAGTTGAAGCATTACAACTTGCGGAAGCGAGATTAGAAGAACTGGTGCAGCAACGGACACAAGAACTAGAGCAAGAGAAACTGGCATCAGAGGCAGCAAACCAAGCGAAAAGCGCATTTCTCTCCAATACAAGTCATGAGCTAAGAACGCCTCTAACTGCAATTATTGGCTTTTCAAGTGTGCTTCTTGAACAGATTTTTGGGACGTTGACTCCTCGGCAGCTTGAATATATGGAGCGAATTTCCAATGCAGGTCATCAACTGTTAGCCCTGATCAACGATCTATTAGATTTAGCCAAAATTGAAGCGGGGCGAGAAGTGCTGCAAATCGGTTCAGTCTCAGTCGAAAAAGTGTGCGAAACTTGCATTTCTACAGTTCGAGAACAAGCAGAGCAGCGAGGATTGGAACTTTCTTATTCGATCGAGCCTGAGATTACTACTTGTCATGCTGACGATCGACGTTTAATTCAAATCTTGCTGAACTTACTTTCAAATGCAATCAAGTTCACTGAAGCAGGTTCAGTCAAACTCACTGTTCGAGCCGTCGAGGATGGAATTGATTTTGAGGTGTGTGATACGGGGATTGGAATTGCACCCGCAGATCAGGAGAAACTTTTTCAACCGTTTCAACAGCTTGATCAAGGATTAACGCGCAAGTATCAAGGCACAGGATTAGGATTAGCACTGTCTCAAAAGTTGGCGCAGCTTCAAGGCGGAAATATTACGGTGAAGTCAACGCAGGGTGAGGGAAGTTGTTTTACGCTGCACTTACCACACGGGTAGTCGATCGACACAATGCTAAAGTGGCTTATCCGGAATAGTGAGTGGAATGAAGCTTCGAGATGTTGTCAGGCAAATTGAGATCGATCCTCGTAAATTGACAAACTATGCACTGAATTCAGAGAGTCCCAAGGGAGCAGACAAAGCAATTGTATTTCGCTCTGCTCTTGGCTTCACAGTTGAGAACTATGCGATTTTGTTGGAGCAAATTGCTGCACTTGCGTTGGATGCGGAGGCGAACGTTATACCAAATTGATTTTTGAGTGCGACAGATACGGAAAGCCCCCTAGCCCCCAAGTTTGGGGGAACAAGAATCAAAGTCCCCCAGAATTGGGGGATTTAGGGGGCGAAAGATCTGTCGCATTAACAGATTAATTTGGTATTAGAGACCTTGACGAATATGGACAGCGCTATCGTGTTGATTTAGAGATAATTGGAATGGAAGGGCAGCGTGAGATTGTCCGTACTGGCTGGATTGTTGCAGAAGGAAGCGATACTGCTAAATTGACGACCCTATTCGTACTGTAAGCATGAGGAGAGTGGCAAATGAAACCACAAGTATTTGATGTAGTAGAACTTCTTGAAGATCTGCCAGCAAGAAATTTGAAATCGGGAATGCAAGGCACAATTCTGGAAGATTATGGAACGGCTTATGAAGTCGAGTTTGCAGATGATCAGGGAGCTACGATTGAGATGTTAGCACTTGAGCCTGATCAATTTGTTGTCGTTTGGCAAGCGGCAACTCAGTCTTGGCTTCCGGTGTCTGATCAAGTCGCTGCGATCGTGGAACAACTCCCAGACGATCGACGCAAGCAAGTCTTGGAATTTGCACGATCTTTAGTTTTACAAAGTCGTTAAAGAAACCACCTATTCAACTGCTTAACTCATCCTCTTCCCAATACAATCGAGCAAATTCCGCTGCTGCTTCCGGATTAATCGATCGAAGCCCTTTGCGAATATCAAGAACGGCATCACCCGCAGGATCAGAAATCTCATAAACCCAGCGATGAATGCTAGAACGAGTCACATTCATTGCGACAGCTAACTGGTTTTGAGGAATTCCGTAAGTTTCTAAAACTTGCTTTAATGCTCGTCCCGCCTTTGCCATTCTTAGATCTGCGTCAAATATTTTATCAATCTGATGATCTAGATTCGGAACAAATCTGATAGAGTGAAAATGTTCCGAATCTAGATCATCAAATTTCAAGACAGTCAAAAGCCAGTGCTTAGTAGCGACCAAACTCCCAGCACTGGCTCGAAATCACCATACAAAGATGGAGACAGGTATGATTATGCCTTATCGGGAGCGGTTTGCTCCTTGGATCGTTGTGCAACTTTTACCGAAAATGCAGCGAGTGGTACGCGGGAGATACTGGAAGCGATCGGATGCAGAAGGACACCTAACCGTATTGAAACGCCAGTTGCCCCACTACAAATTCGTGATGCTGTTTGATGCAAGCTAGTTCTGTACAGGCTTAACCCGCAATACTACAAGCGTCATATCATCTGTATTCGGATTGCCCACGCCGATAAACTGCTGCACACAATCGAATAAGTACTTGAGAATCTGTTGTGGATCGTCGAAATGCTGACATGCCCAACGGAACGCGCTTACGAGATTGTCTTCCTCAAAGCGCTGTCCATATTGGTTTGCAGCATCAGTAAAACCATCAGTGTAATAGATTAGCGTATCGCCCGGTTCTAACTGTATTTGAGCATCTTGAAACTGAGTTTCGATATCTAAACCGATCAACATTCCATGAGTATCTAGCCGTCTGATCGTATTGGTTGCAGCTTGCCAGAGGAGCGGCGGATTGTGTGCGGCATTGCTGTAGGACAAAAGGCGAGTTTTCGGATCATACTCGGAATAAAACAGCGTCACAAACCGATTTGAATTTTCTAAATCGGCATACATTACCTGATTGAGATGCTGCAAGATTCGGGCGGGAGAGTGACCGTTTAAGACTTCAGCCCGAAGCATTCCGCGAGTCATGGTCATGATCAGACCTGCGGGCACACCTTTGCCCATCACATCCCCGATCGCTAAACTCCATTTTCCATCCGCATTACTCGGATGGGTGGTGCGAACCTGTCCATAATCAGCGGGAATGAAGTCGTAATAGTCGCCACCGACTCGATTCGCAGTTTTACAGAGTGCGGCAAGTTCGATGCCCTCGATCGTCGGACATTGACGCGGTAAGAGGCGCAGTTGGATATCAGCCCCGATTTCGAGTTCTCGATCGAGGCGTTCTTTTTTCTTCAGTTCGACCGTGAGTTCATCATTCTCGATCGCAACTGCGGTTTGATCTGCGACGAGTCGGACTAATTTTTGGCGCGTTTCTGTCCAAGCGTAATCCGGTTCGCGACTAAAGACATAAAGCCGACCGCGTTCATTGTTTTTAACTAAAATTCCAGTGCCAAAGATTTGGATTTCTCCGCCCAGATGCCGCGTGATTTGGTGATCGAGCATTGCGACCACTTGAGACGATCGAGCTAATGCCTCACCCGGTGGCAATCCAGTTAACGACGCGGTAATTTGTCGGGTTGCGATTTCCAGACCTCTTCGGAGTTCTTGACCCCACATCGCATCCTGACAATGGAGCCGTTCTAATTTCACTTGACCATTCGGGCGGAACAAAATTAATGCACCCCCGTCAGCATCAGTAACCCGACTTGCCATCAAGGGAATAAGTTCCAGAAACTGATTCAAATTGCTGAAACTGCGGAGGGCGAAACCGAGTGAACTTAACAAATCTTGGATTTTATGCTGCTCCCGATTCAGACGTGCCACCAGTTCCTTCAGGGCGAACACTGGTGTTACATCTGGGGAACCTGAGTTGTTGCGCTCAGGAGGTTGAGAAGAAGGGCGGGGAAGGGGCACAGCAGTCATTGAGGCTAGAGAGTAAAAGAACGGAGCAAAACACAGCTAACCGACCAAATCTAGCGAAACACCAATGTTAGCGAAGTTTGCTCAAAATTGGCAGAGTCGTTGCGACTTTCGATCGCAGCTAATTTCCCAAATCTTCCCATCAGAAGTCTTTATCCATCAGCCGAATCGAACTTATCCGAGCGGTTGGCACTGATTATACACAGTTCCTCGATTTTGCGGATGTTTGCAGGCTAGAACTTTCGTCTATTCTGTGATTTTTTGCTCGATCGCGTCTGTGTTTCATGTATTCAAGATGCGGCAGCGAAAACTGGACAAAATTAAAGAACGAATTGGTCATAGCCACAGGTCGCGCATTTGATATAGTGTCCTCGCCATCGCACTAATTCACCGCAGGTTGGACAATGAAAGCTTAAATCGCTCGGCTTTTCAGAGTGGGTTTTGAGTTGTAATTGTTCTCGATGGTTCTGGGTGGCAAGGTGTTGGGCTTGCTCGATCGTCCAACGTCGATCGGGCTTTAAGGTTGGAACTTCACGAAACGCATTCATGATCGAGTTGTCGCCAGAAATTCGAGCGATCGTAGAAGCGATCGTTTTACAACAACTGGCAGGATGTTTCATCACTTGCGCTTCACTGAACCGAATGACCGTCCAACCGTGGTCGGTGAAGAACTGATTGCGCGATCGATCCTTGGGACAATCTACAAAATGCAAGGGTTGGCGCGTGTCGATCGTATAAGGTTCATCGATTTCAATATCGATCGCAAGGTCTCGATCGAGATAAGCAAAATCTGGGACATACGGCTGATTCAACTCCGGGCGTTTCACTAGCAATCCGGTGTGAATTTTGCCAGGGAAGTACCGCCATAAGTCGCGTTCAAATTGGCTTTCCGATCGTCCACGCGGTGCTTTATGATGGGTTCCGACTGGCGGCAATGGAAGTCGATCGATGCTTGAAAAGAGTATCGTAGGCAATTTCTCCATTCTTCCATTTTGCCGCTGAACTTTAGATCTGTGGTTCACTCATGGGTAAGTTGACGACTCACGTTTTGGATACGGCTCACGGTTGTCCGGCAGCAAACTTGCAAATTGAACTTTGGTTGATCGATTCTGATCAAAGAACGCATTTGAAAACGGTGACAACCAATTCTGATGGGCGAACGGATAGCCCGATGTTGAACGAATCAGAAATTAAGATCGGGACTTATGAATTAGTGTTTGCGATCGGAGATTATTTCGCAGCAAAATCGACAACTATGACTGAACCGAGATTTCTCGATCGGGTTCCAATTCGATTTGGAATTTCGGATGTAAATGCTCATTATCATGTTCCGTTGTTAGCTTCCCCGTGGTCGTACAGTACCTATCGAGGCAGTTGAAATAGATTTAATGAGGAATGAATTTTTCGGGGATCGCCCCCTAAATCCCCCATTCTGGGGGACTTTGAACTAGAAAAATTTCTCCAATTCTAAAGCGTTTTCCACCGTCAAAGTCCCCCAAATTTGGGGAATTTAGGGGGCATTAGCCGCCCCAAACGAAGCAAGAACTATCGCGAACTCACAGTAGAATTATTCAAAAGATTCAGAAGCACTTTACGATAAATCGCTTTACCGCTGTCATTCAAATGAACCCCATCAAAAGTGACTTCCTGTTTGAGACTACGATCGCGAAACAACGGTTGAATCTCATCACCAACTAATTTCACATCTTGTTCTGTTGCAACTTGACGAATTAATTCGCTGATTTCATCCACTCGATCGAGCGTTCCTGCAACATCCGGGTTGTAACTCGCTTCAACTGTGGAATAAAACGCAGGAATTAACGTAATTTCAGAAGCGCCCAATGTGCGAGTTAGAGTCACAATTTGGTGGAGATTATTTTTGAAAGCGCGATCGCTAATCGAAAACATCGCATCATTTGTACCGATCGCAATCACCGCTTTTTGACATTGCACATTCCCTATCTTGAGTTGTTTTAATTGCTCAAGCAGCGAAACAGAACTCATCCCGCCCATCGCAAAGTTATAGTTCAACTGTCCGAGTGTATTGCCTAATCCAGACGAAATCGAATCCCCGAATACACAACCGTTGTAACGCTTTCCAGCACTTGCAGCAATTTGAGATTTGACCTTCGATCGCCACCAATCTACGGTTGGAAGCTTATCCACTTTCGGAGAAGAAATTGCAGGCAGCACAGCAGGAGAACTTACAAGAAGCGCAAATCCAAGCAATAGACTGAGTTTGAAAGAGCGCTTCATGTTGACTGTTTCTCCATATAAATCTGGTGCTTAGACTCTAGTGTGATCGATTAAGTTGCAACATTTCACACCCGTAATGATGAATGTCGAACTGGACTAAAGTTAGATTTCCCTAGAAATCGATCGCATCAGGACAGATCGATTGTCGCGAAAGATTTCGTTTTCTAACAAATCATGAATCGATCGCTTTATGCAAGCCTGAATTCTTGTAGCTGTACCTATTTCAGTTTGGACACTTTTAGAAAGCCCCCCAGCCCCCAAGTTTGGGGGAGCAAGAGTCTTAAGCCTCCAGAGTTGGGGGTTTGGGGGCAACTATAAGTCCAGTTGTGGCGAGCAATACAGCGATCGGGCACTTATGAATCAATTTTTACGTCAGCCAAATTATCGTATTTCAGCGTTTTGATGATACGATTTCTCACCTTTAAGAGATGAAGTTTTGATTTGGCTTTCTCTCTCGTCCCGATGTGGGGATGCAATGCCTGTAAACTGTAGGGCTAGTGAATTGCAGAACGATAGTTTGTTTTGAGGTTGATAGAGTTTCTCATGCCGATTCAATTTCGCTTTCGGTTCCAGCACTGGAGAAAAGCAGTTTTAGTTCCGCTGTTTTTGGTGTCGTTGTTTACCGTTCTCCTAACTGGAACCCCTGGAATGGCTCAAATTGAAGTGCCGCAAATCGAAACCCCCAGCGTAACTTCTCCGATCGTTCCTCCGGTTCCAGTTGTGCGCCCAGAAATTCGGGGCGTATGGCTCACCCTCAACGATCTCGATGTCATGAAAGACCGTACCAAAGTTCAAGAGGCGATGAATCAACTCGGTCGCTTGAACTTTAATACAATTTACCCTGTGATTTGGAATTCGGGGTATGTCACTTATCCAAGTGCAGTCGCTCAACAGCAAGGCATTCAACCGTTTGTGTATCGCGGTTCAGATGGGCATGACATTCTTGCAGATGTAATCGATCGCGCTCATGGTCAAGGCTTACTAGTTGTGCCTTGGTTCGAGTTCGGATTTATGACTCCGTTCACCTCTGAACTGGCGATGAATCATCCAAATTGGCTGACTCAACAGCGCAATGGTGATCAAACTTCGATCAGTGGTGCGGGTGAAGTAGCTTGGCTCAATCCTTTCCATCCTGAAGTGCAGCAGTTTATTACTTCACTCGTGGTCGAGGTGATGACTCAATACAATGTGGACGGGATTCAGTTCGATGACAATATGAGCCTGCCGCGTGAGTTTGGTTACGATGCCTACACTCGCGCTCTATATAAAAGAGAAACGAAGAAAGATGTGCCGAACAATCCAGCCGATCAAGCTTGGATGCGGTGGAGAGCGAACAAGATTACGGCATTTATGGCGCAACTGAAAAAAGCAGTGCGCGATCGTAAACCGAATGCGATCGTTTCGATTTCTCCGAACTACTTCGATTTTGCCTACAAGTTCCATCTGCAAGATTGGGTGGCATGGGTGCAGCAAGGAATCGCGGATGAACTGATCATGCAAGTGTATCGATCGGACTTACAGAGTTTTAGTCAAAAGTTGACTCGCCCAGAAATTGAAATTGCCAAACAGCGAGTCCCAACCGGAATCGGCATCTTTACGGGACAAAGAACAAACCCTGTCTCGATTCGCCAAATTCAGGAGCAGACTCAGGCAGCTCGCGATCGCGGTTTAGGAGTGGCGTACTTCTATTATGAGAGCCTTTGGGATATGGCTCCTGAACCTGCGAGTTATCGACAGGCAGGATTCCAGGCGTTATTTCCAGAGCCTGCTTATCGATCGTCACTTCGCTAATATTCAAGAGGGGAATTTGCCCCTCTTTTCTTTAGGCATTGTGTATAAATTTGATCTTTCTTCGTTTGTGGCGGCTAAAGCCCCCTAAATTCCCCAAGTTTGGGGGACTTTGATTCTTGTTCCCCCAAGTTTGGGGGTTAGGGGGCTTTAGCCGCATCTGTCGCACTCAAAAATTAATTTGGTGTTATTCCGAAATCAGGTTGAATAAATCAGAATTCAGAACACTTGATGCACATATACTTGATTTTCTTTAGGGTGTCTTCTGAATTATGTGAATCGATATGTGTCAAAATGTGAAGCGTGTGGATAACTTCTTCTCCGACTACTGCTTTAACTCCGACCGCCGTTGCTCTAGGAAATTTTGACGGCATCCATCTAGGGCATCGACAAGTCATCACGCCTGTCTTAGATAATGATGGGCAATCTCGTGCAACTGTGGTTACGTTCAACCCGCATCCGAAAGAATTTTTTAGTGGAGAACCTCGAACACTCCTCACACCTAAAGAGGAAAAAGTTCTCTACCTCGAAGAAATTGGTGTCGAACAACTCGTTTTACTTCCATTCAACCGAGAGTTAGCC
>JADEXW010000491.1 GCA_015206935.1 Pseudanabaenaceae cyanobacterium LEGE 13415
GAATCCTATCAAGAGATTCAGCCTATTAATAACAGCATTATCTTCTTTCCAAGTCATTTTCTGCATGAAGTTCTTCCGGTATCCTGCCCCTCTCGACAATTTGCCGATAGTCGATTTACCCTCAATGGTTGGATTCGTCGCGCCACACTGTGACTAAAATTAAGAAACGTTGCTAATGCTTGAAAAAACCTATGACCCCGAACGTTGAAATCTATACCTGGAGTACTTGCCCGTTTTGTATCCGCGCCAAAGCACTGCTCGATCGTAAAGGCGTTCAATACACCGAATATTGCCTGGATGGAGACGAACCTGGACGCGCAAAAATGGCAGAACGCGCCAATGGTCGCCGCTCTGTGCCGCAAATTTTCATCAACGATCAGCACATCGGCGGCTGCGATGACATTCATGCGTTAGATCGATCGGGCAAACTCGATCCGTTACTCGCTGCCTAATCGATTCAGGAGTCGAGATTTGTCCCGACTCCCTAACTGTTCTTTCTATTCTTGGATCTACCGTGAAAATTGCATTTATCATCGATCCCATCGATCGCCTCGATCCCACTCATGACACGAGCGTTGCATTTATGGAAGCCGCTCAACAACTGGGTCACGAGGTTTGGATTACTCAAGCGAATCGCCTCAGTGTCGTCCAGGGAAAAGCCTTCGCGACTCTTGAGAAAGTGACTCTCGTTCCCGTTACCTTGGGCGAAAATCGCTGGATCGCTGTCGATCGATGGTTTCAAATCGAGCAACCCACTTTTCAAGCGCTCGAAACGATGGATGCCGTTTTCATGCGAACTGATCCGCCTGTAAATACGGCTTATCTCTACGCTACCTACATTCTCGATTACGTTGATCCAAGCAAAACAAAGGTGATTAACTCGCCTTCAGGAATTCGAGCAGCGAATGAGAAAATGTATGCGCTGCAATTCACTGAAGCGATTCCTGAAACGATCGTCACTCAAGAAAAGCGCGTGATTCTGCAATTTCTAGAGCAGCAAGGAACCGCAGTCCTCAAACCTCTGGGCGGTAAAGCTGGAGAAGGAATCTTATTTTTGCAGAGTGGCGATCGTAATCTCAATTCGATGATTGAAATCAGCACCCAACAAGGTACGTTACCGATCATGGTGCAAGCTTATTTGCCGCAAGCGAAAGATGGCGATAAGCGGATTATCTTGCTCAATGGAGAACCACTGGGAGCCGTGAATCGGATTCCAACTGGAAATGAATTTCGGGGAAACATGGCAGTAGGCGGTCGGAGCGCTCAATGCGACACTACCGATCGAGAACGCGAAATTTGTGCCCAACTTGCACCCACCTTGCAAAAAGACGGATTGTACTTTGTGGGAATTGATGTGATTGGTGGGTACTTAACTGAGGTCAATGTCACCAGTCCTACGGGTATTCGGGAAATTGACCGACTCAACAATACTCAGTTAGCGGTGCAAGTTATCGAATCGATCGAGAACTTGAAATCCAAGTGATACAATCCTCTCAGCAATTTCTCTAGGCAGCGTTGATCCCCGAAAAGAAGGGTAGCCAACGACAAGCCCCCTTGCGCTGACTACCCCTACAAGGGCGACTTACCCGACCCTTGCTCGACCAAGCTAACTCGATCGAGAAGAGTATTTGGCAAAGGCGAAATAAAGAAATTGCGGC
Organism: Pseudanabaenaceae cyanobacterium LEGE 13415; assembly: GCA_015206935.1. Classification (GTDB taxonomy): domain Bacteria; phylum Cyanobacteriota; class Cyanobacteriia; order Leptolyngbyales; family Leptolyngbyaceae; genus Leptolyngbya. The sequence goes on from JADEXW010000491.1 coordinate 1,659, forward strand.
TACATCATGAAGTTATGACAGAATCAACACATCGCCAGATCCATGCCCCCGATCAGAGTTGTTTCGAGATCTGTCTGTTTCTTGCTTCTTATCAAAGCGTTCCGTTAAGTCTGGGCTGTGAACTGCAATGATTCAACCATTGAAACAACATCAGGGATTTTGGAAAACCGTTTCAACCAAGGTTCGTCGTACGACCAAGATTTGGCTACCCGCAACACTGATCGCAGGCTGTGTGATTGGTTTGCGATCGACGGGTTTGCTTCAACCTTGGGAACTCGGTACGTTGGACAGTTTTTTCCGAATGCGTCCGGCGGAATCGGTTGACGATCGCATTATTATTGTTGGAATTCGAGAAGATGAGTTGCAGCGCTATGGATGGCCCTTTAGCGATCGGACTTTGGCTCGATTATTACAAAAGATTCACTCTGCAAAACCCCGCGCGATCGGCTTAGATGTCTATCGCGATGTTCCCGTTTCGCAAGGACACGGCGAACTGGTGCAGGCATTTAGAACAATGCCGAATTTGATTGGAATTCAGCAAATGCCTGATCCTGATGGAGAAGGAGTTGCGGCTCCTCCAGAGTTGGAACGCTTGGGGCAAGTCGGGTTTAACAATGTCGTGTATGACAGCGATCGTAAAATTCGACGGGCGTTGTTGTACTGGTTTGATGGAACCCGGCAGAAACACCGGAGTTTTTCGATGGAGTTAGCGCTGCTGTATCTCAAAGAGAAAGGCATTCAGGAAGAAGGAGCAAAGCACGATCGAAGACAGTTACAACTCGGAAATGCGGTATTCAGGCGCTTTGAAAGCAATGATGGCGTTTATGTAAATGCTGATGCAGGCGGGTATCAGATTGTGTCGAATTTCCGAGGTGGTTCGGGAAAGTTCGAGACGGTTACGATGCAAGACGTGATGGACGGGAAAGTGCCTGCGTCTAAATTGCGCGATCGTATTGTCTTAATTGGATCGCTGGCTCCAAGTTTGAAGGATTATTCTGCAACGCCGTTCACTGGCAGTATTAATCATGCGCCTGAGCATGTTGCAGGGGTGGAAATTCAAGCGAATTTTATCAGTGAGATTTTAAGTGCAGCTTTGAACGATCGGACTCAGATTAAATCTTGGGATGAGTCGATCGAACTTCTTTGGATTCTTGCGTGGGCGCTGATTGGAACGGGTGTGAGTTGGAAACTCCGACTACCGCAGCGCAATTTAGTTGTGGTGTTTGTACTTGGTGGCGGATTATTTGGAGTTTGCTACCTCTTATTTTTAGCAGGTTGGATTATTCCACTGATTCCCGCTGGAATTGCGTTGTTTGCTTCATCTACCGTTGTGATTGCTGCGATCGCACACTCCGAGGAAGAGTTAAAACGCTCAAAAGAATTCCTGTATCGTGTGATTAATTCAATTCCCGATCCTGTATTCGTTAAAGATAAGCAGCATCGTTGGGTGGTTTTGAATGAAGCCTACTCGAAACTGGTTGGAAAGCCGATCGAAGAAATTATCGAAAAGTCCGATCACGAAGTTTTTCCAGAACATGAGGCGGACATTTTTCGACAACAAGATGATCTCGTTTTCAAATATGAGAGTGAACTTGAACACGAAGAAGAGTTTACTGATGCAAATGGTACGACTTATAAGATTGCAACCAAGCGATCATTACACAAAGATGCGGCAGGGAATCTTTTCTTAGTGGGTGTGATTCGAGATATTACTCAGCGGAAAACGATCGAAGAAAAACTACGACAAACCGCAGAAGAGTTATCTCAGTCGAATGCCGAGTTACGCTTATCTCAAGATCGATTGAACTATATTGCAAATCACGATGCTCTGACTGGACTACCCAATCGCATTTTGCTGTATGAGCGAATTAGTGAATCGATTTCAACTGCTAAGGCAAACGGTCAAGTTCTTGCATTAATGTTCCTTGATCTGGATGGATTTAAGCAGATTAACGATACCTTAGGACATGCGATCGGAGATTTGCTGCTACAAGCGGTTGCGAAACGATTAACCGGATGTCTACGAACCAGCGACACCGTAGCACGATTAGGTGGAGATGAATTTGTGGTCTTACTTCCGACCATTCCAGATACGAGTAATGTGACCCAAGTAGCGCGTAAAATCTTGAGTACTTTATCTCAGGCGTTTGCGATTTCGGGTGAAACTTTATCAGTAACAACCAGTATCGGAATTGCCTTATTTCCCGAACATGGCGATCAATTAGAGTCATTAATGGAACGGGCAGACGAAGCGATGTATCATGCCAAAAAAACCGGAAAAAATCGGTTTGCATTTGCCGATCGTATTCCGGTTGAAAATTTGGATTAATTTCTGTAGAGACGCGATTAGAAGGATTTGCGTCTCTACTCCCTAACAATACTAAACACCACGATCGGGGAAACCCTCATTCGGTTGGGCTGCATTCTGCGAATCCCAAATCGCCTGATATCGCCGCAAAACCGATTGGCTATAATCCGCAATACTGGGATAGCGATGCCCGTTGTAATACTGCGTTGTTGTGTTTGTGTACTTCTCTGGCTTACCGCTGTACCACCAGGCTGCCACTCGTTGAATTGCAACCGCAACATTGCCATTGCTTGCCGCGATCGACTTCTGCCAATACTGATTCAATTTGAAATCGACGATCGCAATTTGCAAATCTGGACGTGCTAGAAAATCGCGTCGAGAAACGACATAACCGAGTGCTTCTCTTGACCAACTCGGCAAGTTTTCCGGCATGATTTG
>JADEXW010000492.1 GCA_015206935.1 Pseudanabaenaceae cyanobacterium LEGE 13415
GAATCACTTGAGCGACATCGCGAAATTTGACGTAAATCGAAGCAAACCACAATCCGAATCCAAACGCTGTCAATGCTGCCATGAGAACAAAGAACGGTAACGTAATAATCCGCCAAGATGGAAGATACTGATACCAAATCATCAATCCGAGCAACAACAGTCCAGACACCAGAAGATCCACAAAATTTACCACGATCGCACTAGCCGGAACAATCAGCCGTGGGAAATAGATTTTAGAAATTAAATTCGCATTGCTCACCAAACTATTGCTTGTCTGAGCCAGCGCACTCGCAAAAAACTGCCAAGGCAACAAAGCTGCTAACACTAATATGGGGTAGGGTGTCTCTCCCTGAGTTGGCAATTTCGCCAGATTGCTAAAAATCACGGTAAAAACAATCATCGTCAGAAACGGTCGAATGATTGCCCAAGCGATCCCGATCGCAGTTTGCTTGTACCGAACCAAAATATCGCGCCAAGACAGAAAGTAAAACAATTCGCGATATTGCCACAAGTCTCGCCAGTATTGTTGTTCTGTCCGTCCCGCTTCGATCACAAATTTGGGTTTTAGCGATCGCTGCATTCCCATTCCTCCTCATTTTTCTAATCAAACGCTATCGTAAAAGAATGCAGATTCGACGATTTCAACGCTTAATTGGCAGCGTTACTCAATTTTTATCGATTTTTCGCTACTGTGGACGCGCGATCGAACTGGTTTGGACAACGAACCGTAGATTAACGATCGTTCTCGCATTGTTTACGCTCGTTGGGGGACTTGTCCCTGCCGCGATCGCGTATGTGGGCAAATTGATTGTCGATGCAGTTGTACTCGCTTCTCGAACGGGCTTAGAAAGCGATCGCTGGATGGCTCTCAGCTATCTCGGTTTTGAAGCGATCATGGTCGCGATTCAATCGGGTAGCAAGCAAGGTCTCGCATTAGTTCAATCATTGCTCAGAGTGTTGCTGGGTCAAAAAGTGAATGAATTGATTCTTGAAAAGGCGCTAACCCTAAACTTGACGCATTTCGAGGACTCTGAATTCTATGACAAGATGACCCGCGCTAGACGAGAAGCTTCGAGCCGTCCTTTGAGTTTAGTAGGTCGTACCTTCGGAATTGTGCAAGATTCGCTCACTCTGATCACTTACGGCGGATTGCTCATTCGTTTCTCCGTTTGGGCAGTAATCATGCTCATGGTGGCTGCAATTCCAGCCTTTGTTGCAGAAACGAGATTTGCTGGGGAAGCCTTTCGATTGTTCCGTTGGCGCACTCCCGAAACTCGTGAACAGAACTATCTTGAATGGTTGATTGCGAACGAATCACCTGCAATGGAAATTCGGTTGTATCAATTGGGCGGATTGTTGCTCGATCGATATCGCGCCATCTTTCATCGATTGTATTCCGAAGACCGAAATTTAACCGTTCGACGTGGCATTTGGAGCTATCTGCTCGGACTCGTTAGCTCTGCGGCATTTTATGGGGCGTATGTTTGGATTGTGTGGGAAACGATCGCAGGTCGAATCTCACTCGGTGAACTCACGATGTATTTAGTCGTCTTCCGTCAAGGACAAGGCGCGTTTGCTTCGATTCTCAGTTCGATCGGAGGCATGTACGAAGATTCGCTGTATCTGTCGAATCTCTATGAATTCTTAGGTCAAGAGATTCCTCGATCGCAGGGCAATGAAGCCCGTGGAACTTTACCGGGTGACGGTTTGCGCTTTGAGAATGTCACTTTCTACTATCCCGAAGCAGACAAACCAGCACTAAATGAGGTGACATTTCATCTTAAACCTGGAGAGAAATTAGCGATCGTGGGTGAAAACGGTTCTGGTAAAACCACTCTCATCAAACTGCTCACACGGCTCTACACGCCCACTTCAGGACGTATTCTCTTAGATGGTTTAGATTTGCAAGCTTGGGATATCGAAACCCTCCAACGGCGAATTGGTGTAATCTTCCAAAACTTCATGCGCTATCAATTCAGCGTTGGGGAAAATGTTGGTGTGGGTGATGTGCAGAACTTAGACGATCGCGATCAATGGCGAGTTGCATCCGATAAAGGGAATGCGCTTTCATTCATCAAAGAACTTCCTGAGTCTTTTGATACGCGCTTAGGAAGATGGTTCAAAACCGGACGAGAACTATCCGGGGGACAATGGCAGCGAATTGCTTTATCTCGTGCGTTCATGCGAACCAGTGCAGATATTCTAGTTCTCGATGAACCCACATCTGCGATGGATGCAGAATCAGAAGTGCAAATCTTCGATCGATTCCGCGAAATGACTCCAAACCAAATGGCGATCTTGATTTCTCACCGTTTCTCAACAGTTCGCATGGCAGATCGAATTCTCGTGATGTCAGCAGGTGAAGTGGTGGAACAAGGGAGCCACGCAGAATTAGTCGCATTGGGTGGACGATATGCCCATCTATTTGCGATTCAAGCCGCAGGATATCAATGATTTAAGCGCGATCGCAATTGTTCGATTTGCTCAAGCCTAAGTCCGGTAATTTCAGCGATCGACTCTGGAGCCATCTGCTTGAGTAGCATGTTCATCGCCACTCGCTCGATCGCGCTCTGTTCTCCTTCTTGCCGTCCTTCTTGCCATCCTTCTTGCCGTCCTTCTTGTAAAATTTCTTGATAAATCACAGATTCTCGCATGATTCCCTCCCGAAAAATCCGTCGAATTTCATTTTTATCGTACTTCAGTCCTGCCATGAGTTGCACATAGGTTGAGATTTCTTGCCGCTGCTGATCTGATGTAATCTTGTTGACTTGCTCTGCCACTTGTCGGAGTAGTGCTTCAGAACTCTGAACCTGAGCAAACACAGTAAACGGTAACAGAATTGGATCTTGTAGAAAATCAGCGGGGTCTTGCTCCCAAAGTTTAATGACCTGAAATTCGTGGCGAGTCATCTCAACTTCAAACACAGTTTCAATTGTGATGGTTTCCGAAGGAGGTAGCAACACGACGACAACCTGAGTAATTGGAACTCGGTGCAGACGGTATAACCTGACCCAGTAATCGATCAACCGCAGTGGCATAGGTGGATCAGAAATCCAATTTGTCTGGAACTCTAGATGTAAAATTCTGCCTGTGGTGCGTAAGAATGTGACCGAATCTGCCCGAATTGGCTCGATACTGAGTTCAGATTTAAGAATTTCTACGGCATTGGGAGTGGTTCCCAAGATCCAAGCTGCGAATCGATCGGGATGTTTTTCTGCAATCAGTTTGCACAGATTATCAAAAGGCATTCAACAGCGAAAATAGTGAGCGTGTTCAACGATAGAGCCAAACGCGCAGCAATGACAACAATTGCTCTGTATCGACAGGTTTTGTAATGTAATCGGATGCGCCTGCTTCAATACATTTTTCTCGATCGCCCTGCATTGCTTTCGCAGTCAGTGCAATAATCGGCAGCGATCGAAATTGTTGCTGTTGTCGAATCGCTTTGGTCGTCTCATAACCGTCCATCTCAGGCATCATAATATCCATCAAGACAACATTGACATCTGGATGAGCTTGCAACGTTTCAATGCCTTCACGTCCATTTTCAGCATAAAGTACTTCCATTTGCTGTCGTTCTAGCAAGCTTGTGAGTGCAAAAATGTTCCGCACATCATCATCAATGATCAAAACTTTCTTGTTTGCTAACACCGAATCCGCGTGACGCACATCTTCGATCATTTGGCGCTTAGGTTGCGGTAGATTCGCTTGAATTCGATGGAGGAACAACGCGGTCTCATCCAGTAACCGTTCTGGCGATCGTACATCTTTGATAATGATCGTCTCTGCAAGTCGCTTGAGTTGCGTTTCTTCTTGGCGTGTCAGTTCTTTTCCGGTGTAAATAATGATCGGAATCTTTGATAAAGCCTCATCTTGTTTGATCTGTTCGATCAGTTCAAAGCCACTCATATCAGGCAGTCCCAAGTCCATCACAATACAGTCAATTTGCTGTGTCTGTAATTTGCTCAGTGCATCTTGAGCGGTATAAGCGGCAATGCTATTCACATCTCCATTCCCAATCAGATCAATGATGCTTCGAGCTTGTATCTGATCATCTTCAACAATCAGCAAGTTCTTCACTCGTCGATCGATAAAGTTCTGAATCTCTCCAAACAACTGAGTGAGATCATCCGAAGACACAGGTTTTTGCAAATATGCGATCGCGCCTAACTGTAATCCGCGCTGCTTTTGATCATCACTCGACAAGATATGCACTGGAATATGACGCAGTTCGGGATTGTGCTTTAAGCGATCGAGAACACTCCAGCCATCGAGATCTGGCAAATGCAGATCTAATAAAATTGCACGAGGTTTAAACTGTTGAGCTAATGCAAGACCGGACTGACTTCTTAAAGCTGCCAGAACTTTGAATCCCTGTTGTCGAGCAATATC
>JADEXW010000493.1 GCA_015206935.1 Pseudanabaenaceae cyanobacterium LEGE 13415
GTCTTGTATGAACCTGTGCCCGATCGTATTAGTTTGGGCTATCTCTACGATCAATCCACGAATCAAATCCGACAGACTGAAGCTTCGTTTGCTCAATCCGTTGATGATCTAACCTTGCAAGTCACGGTGAATGGAATGTTAGGCAGTCGAGCGGCTCCAGAAGTGATCGAAGGATTGAAACAAGTGTATCGACGAGAACGCGATCGCTATTCGTTTCAACAAGGCAACCTCAAAGGTGTGATCGAGCGGAACAATCAAGATCGGATTTATGTTGGCGTGTGGGAAGCGGATTTACACAATTAAAACTTAGTGTGATCTAACGGAATGTTTCGCTTCGTTTGAATCGGCTAAAGCCCCCTAAATCCCCCAATTCTGGGGGACTTTGATTCTTGTTCCCCCAAACTTGGGGGTTAGGGGGCTTTCCGAATCCGCCGCACTCAAAAATCTATCTGAAAAAGCCTTCACACGAATCATTGATTAAAACTTAAGCTGACTGCGATGAATCACCCCCGGTGTACCGCAAGCATCCGTGGTATACCAATCGCCTTTTAAGTCATAAACATTGATATCGCGCTGCTCTCGAATCGAACAAAGAATGTCGCCATTCGGTGAAACTCTCACATTTGAGGGCGGTTTGAAGACTGTTGCAACTCCAGCTTTAGAGATGGAATCATCCGACGGCTTTGAATCTTGTGAGGATTTTGCTCCACAGATTCGCTCTAGCATTTTTTCAGTGGCAGAAGATTGAGGACGATTTACCTGATTTTCTGGCAAGCTTGTCCAAGTTCCACTGGCACAATCCGTTTGAGCTTGAACCCGATCGCGATCGAGATAATACACAAACTGAATCAGCGAGGGATTACTCGCATCGATCGAACAAGTATCCAGCGTTAATGTTTGCGCTCTCAATGTGGTTCCTGTTTGGAATCGACAAGCTGCATCGATCGGCGGTTCAACAGGTTTCGCAGGCGGATCAGCAGGCTTTGCAGGTTCTTGAGTCACCGGAGACGGTTTAGAAACAGGAGTCTCTTTAGGTGAGGCAACTGGAGAAGGCGCAACTGGAGACGGTTTTGGAGATGTGACCGGATTCGCGATCGGAGAATTTGCCACGATCGGAGTCGGGCTAGGTCGCATTGTGGAATACGCCATTAGTCCTGCAATTCCCGCCAGAGAAGCAACTCCCACACCAATCAATGCCCATTGCCAAGTCCAAGGCGATCGAGCCACTACAGGCGGCTGAGTCGCGGGAGTAGGCGAAACTTGCATCGTTTGTTGAGGTCGATCGACTTGAAATTCCGAAGCGACCATCGTTGAGGGTGGAACTGATCCGGGTGATAGTGCCATTGCCATATCTTGCGCGGCTGCAAATCGCTGATTGGCATACGGTTGGATGGAGCGCTCGATCGCGGCTGCAAAATCGGGACTCAGATTCGGCACATACTGTTGCCATAAAACTTTCCCGGTCATCGGATCGCTGTCTAATTGCTGCGGCTGTCTTCCGGTCAGCAAATAGATTGCCGTTAATCCCAAGCTATACAAATCACTGGAAAAAACGGGGCGACCTGCCATCTGTTCAGACGGCATAAATCCCGGTGTGCCAATCACGATCGAATGTGTCTGATTCTGCTTAGAATTCATCACCGTTCCCATCGTTTCTTTGACCGCACCGAAATCGATTAAGACAGGCTTACCATCAGAGCGCCGCAAAATGATGTTATCGGGCTTGATATCGCGATGAACAATGCCTTGACGATGAATATCTGAAAGGGTTGGTAACAGATCGAGAAGTATCGATCGAACATCCGACTCGTTCAATGCGCCCTGTAATTCGACTCGTTGCGTTAACGTTTCCCCTTCGACCCATTCTTCAACTAAATAGAACTCGTCCCCTTCTTCAAAGTACGCATAGAGTCGAGGGATTTGCCGATGATGTTCTCCCAATCGTTCTAGAATCGCTGCCTCCCGCTGAAACCGTTCTTTAACAATCTGATGAATTTGGGGATTGTCATTCATCGGCTTCAGTTGTTTGAGAACACATTTTCGAGCAGAAGGCATTTGAGTGTCTTCGACCAAAAACGTTTTGCCAAAGCCTCCATCTCCGAGAACACCTAAAATTCGATAACGATTGCTGAGGAGTGGAGCGCTATTGGGATTCGGAGTAGTCATAGCTGCTAAAAGTTTTCGTGCCGAGGAATGAACAGGTGATGTTTCATTCTACAGCCCGAAATTCTTTCGCTTCTGAAACGATGGCAAAATAAAGAAAAGATATCTACGATCGCGAATCATGACCGAACTGAAACTCATTTCTCAGCATCCCAATTTGCGATCTCTGATTGAAAGCGCGATCGCTGAATCTCTCTGTTCTGTCGAAGCTGGCATTCAACGCACTCAAGCAAGATTGCAAGCGTTTGAGACGCAATACCAGCTCTCAACCGATGAATTTTTAGAACGCTACGAAAACGATGAGATTCAAGAAACGCTAGAGATCGATGAGTGGATTGGCGAATCACGACTGCTCAAACGATTACAAGAAAAAGCGATTCGCTTAAAAGAGGTTCGATTTGCAGATTGAACTTTATTTTCAACAAATTCAAGAAACCATTTCAAACTGTCCAGTCGTTGAAAGCTTTGATCTCAAGACGGAGAAGCGAGATGTCTCAATCGGTTTTGTTCGAGCTGAGATTCAATTTCGTGATTTTTCAGTTTTAGCAATACGAGAATTTGTCAGCGTCGAAACATCTCTAGATCGCGATATGTACTCGTACCAGTACATGAGCGCTGAGAACCAATTGATTTTTCGCTACGATAATACAGGACATCATAAGAAGCTAAATCTCCCAACCTATCCAAATCATAAACCTGAAGGAAGCGAAGAAAATGTCATCGCTTCTCTGGCTCCAACGCTATCAGAGGTACTGGATGAAATTACTGAACTTATTCGCTCTAGCCCATAACAATCAGCGGCACGAAAGATTAAGGCTCTCATGAAACTTCTAAGATGAACGAACCGAAATTAATCGCGATCGCAGCTTTCCAAAACAGCCATCGCTATTGACGTTCACGTTTCGCGGCTGCAAAAATCTGGGTCGATCGCTCACTTCCCACATACCGCCAATGCCAAGGCTCATAACTCACTCCTTGCAAATTATGCGGCGGAAACGACAATTCAAATCCAAACTGTTTCGCATGAGTCGTTAACCATCGATACGCAGAAGTGTTCGCAAAACTCTGTTTCAATTCCGTTTCGGGATGTTGTCGATCGGCAATATCGATCGCATATCCAGTGTGATGCTCACTATAACCCGGTGGAGCGCTCCATTTTGCGGCTGCCGCTTTGCTCCCTTGCCGTTCCGTCTGTCGAGCAAACAACGCCGCTTGAGTCGAGATCGATCGAAATCCCGAAATTGGCATCAAGGAAATCTTGTCTTTCTTTGCTGCGATCGACATTTCCTGAAATGCTTTAACCGCTTCGAGATCCATACTTTCCGAGCGCGTGTAGTAATTTCCAACAATTTGCAATCGAGTGGGATCATCTTCCTGATAAGGAAAGTGTCCATACGACGATCGGACTTTAACGGGTGCAAGTTGCAGAAGTGGAACTTGAAGACTTGGAACTGTCGCATCCTCTAATTTGGGAGCCGCTTGAAGTTTGAGTGCGACACTCAGAATCAAACCTGTGGTGAAAAGCGCGATCGTAAAGAACCGCAAAGATCGAAACAGCATAGAAAGTGTTTTACCCCCTACTTTAATCCTGCTGCTCGAAACATTTCAACCCATACAGCAAACGGCATGAAAGGATCACTCCCTCCAAGCCGTTCAAATTTCTGAGGTCTCTAACCGAATTAGTAGCGATCGCGGGTTCCTACATCTGCCGGATCGCGGTATGCCGTTGCACCCGTCGAGGAGTACTCATCACGATCGCGCTTGCTGTTGCGTCCCAACAAACCAAACAAACCGAGCAAGCCCAACAAGCCCCAGTATCCATTGCGTCCTTCTTGGTGGTATTGGGCATCAACTGCGGTCGTTCCGGTTCCGGTTCCAGTCGTTCCGGTTCCGGTTCCAGTTTGGCTCATTGCAGGCAGCGACAGGGGAGCCAAAATCAAAGCAGATACGATCGCGAGTTTTGCAGCAAATTTAGTCATTGTTCTATCCTCTTTTCAAATTCGTGAACTCAACCTCGAACAGTTCCAGAATAAAAATTTCAACGCTTAACTTAATCCAACTAAAGCTTGAGACTTGTCTCTGTTTTTAGATTCATTCCGAAATTACGAACACCTGCCACTTGATAGAGGAAATATTTCAAAACCGTTACATTGACTGGGGTTGCGACGAGGACATATCCCCTCAGTGATAGGCTAGAAAACGTAGAAAACAAAAGGATTTATT
>JADEXW010000494.1 GCA_015206935.1 Pseudanabaenaceae cyanobacterium LEGE 13415
CACAAATGCAGCGATTTCGTACCAAGCGATCGGAGATACAGAAGTTAGAACTTTGCCAGGACGCGGAACAGTTTCACTGCAAGGATTGAGAGTTCCGACGACTTTAACGTTCGATCGACAAGATTCTGGCTTGCTCAATATCACTCCGAAACAAGCGGCAGCAGGTACGATCGAGGTGATACTGGATGCAACGACGGATTTAGGTGTCGATAGTCCGACGATGCGTGTGGAAAGTAATGGTTCGGTATTCCTTTACTAAGCAGTAAATTAATCTTTGAGAGTCATAGATCTTGGAAGCCCCCAAACCCCCAATTCTGGGGGCTTAAGACTCTGGCTCCCCCAGAATTGGGGGCTGGGGGGCAATTTAGAATCTGTCCTAATCTAAAGTTCTACTGCTATATTCGCTCAGGCATTCAAGCAATCTACGATTTAAGAGTGCATTGCACCCGAAAGAACTTGTGCTAATTCCTGAAGCTTAGAAGCCACTTCACCTTCTTGTGAACTTGCAGCCGTACTGACTTGCTTACCCAAATCAGCCATAATCGAGCCAATCTCACCGCTGCGAATCCCACCATCGATCGCTAATTTCAATTCTCCTAACGTCTCCGCAAACGGTGTTCCTTTTAACTGTTCCTGCCAGGACTCAATATTAGTGAGCGCAGCTTCAGGATCGATCGAAATTAAGCCAGATTGTAACAGCGCGATCGTGTCATCTACATTAGCCGTTCGTGTTGTGTCCGCCATATTCAGATCTCAATACTGTAAACGTCACCATTGTTTCGGATGCAGTCAAAGAATCCGTCAATCTGCGGGGAGACATCGATCATAAAAAGTACCCATCCGGGGAATGTAGCGAATGCAGAGAATTGCTTATCGTGGAATTGTTCGAGCAGTTGAGTGGGCGTTGTTTGTCATCAGTAACAGTTGTGCAGCCTGTGAACTGACTGACAAACAGCCCTTTTCTTAATTCAACAAGGAGACGATCGAGCTAACTAATTCATCCGGGTCAACAGGTTTGGCTAAATGCCGCTGAAATCCCGCACCAAGAATTTGTCGCTGATTCGCTTCACCCGCATAAGCTGTAAGCGCGATCGCAGGAACAGGACTTTGCACACGAACCTGCTGAATCAATTGATATCCATCCAGCTCCGGCATTGCAATATCGCTGATTAATACATCCGGTTGAAATGTAGAAAGCTTCTCGAATGCGACTTTTGCAGATTGGGCACTTTCTACGATCGCGCCCATTGCCTCTAGCAGAAACACCAGAAAATCGAGATTATCTGGCTCGTCATCAACAGCGAGAATTTTGACACCAGCGAGATTAAAGCTAGTATCAGGCGCGTCTGGAGTATCTTTCTGCGTTTGAGAAAGCGCGATCGGGAACCGTACCGTAAATGTTGAGCCTTGATTTTCACCTGCACTTTCAGCCGCGATCGTTCCGCCGTGAAGTTCGACTAAGTGACGTGCGATCGCAAGTCCGAGTCCTAAGCCGCCGAACTGTCGAGTCGTTGAAGAATCCGCTTGTCGGAAGCGATCGAAGATATATGGCAACACTTCCGATCGAATTCCTTTCCCACTATCCCGAACTTGAATCACTGCCTCAGTTCCAATTTGCGAGAGTGTTACCTCAACTCGCCCGGCTGTCGGTGTAAACTTCACTGCATTCGAGAGTAGATTCCAAATGACTTGTTGTAATCGATTGGCATCTCCTCGAATCGTTCCAACAGTTGAATCGAGATTGAGAACGAGATCGATCGCTTTCGACTCTGCGGCGAGTTGCACTGTTTCTGATGCCGCTTTGATCGTTTCTGCTAAGTTCACGGCATCTGTATTCAAGGTGAGCTTCCCTTGCAGAATGCGTGAGACATCGAGCAAATCTTCGATCAGTTGGGTTTGCAATTGAGCATTTCGCTCGATCGTTTCCAAGGCTTGCGGAATTTTAGGGACAGGACATTTATTCGCTCGCAACATGCGTATCCATCCGAGGATCGGATTTAGCGGCGTTCGCAACTCATGAGATAGCACCGCCAAAAATTCATCTTTGATTCGGTTTGCTCGTTCAGCTTCTTCACGCAGGCGTTTTTCTCGATCGAGTAATCGCTGCCGTTCTACTTCTCGCTGCTTGGTTTCTGTGATATCCATCACCGTCCCAATTAGCCGAATTGCTGTCCCAGTCGAATCAAACAATGTTTTCCCGATCGCTTCGATCCAGCATTCTATTCCATCTGAAAGCCGAATGGCACGATATTCAACTTTGAGTTCGCCTGAGTCTTTAGAAGCAAGTGCGGCTTCAATCGATCGATTGGCGATCGCTTGATCGTCCGGGTGAAGTAAAGACTCAAACAGTTCATAGTTCACTTCTACATCACTGGACAAGCCAAACATTGCTTTGCACCCGTTATCCCAAGTGAGCTTCCCAGTGATCAGATTAAAATCCCAGGTTCCAAGCTTTGCAGCTTCGATCGCAAGTCGCAATCGTTCCTCGGTTTCTTGCAGTGCTGCTTCGATTTTTTTGCGCTCGGTAATATCGGAAATCGCTCCAGGAAACGAGATGGGCTTGCCTTCCGTATCGTATTCGACTCGTCCTCGTGCAGCTACCCACCGCTCTGTACCATCCGCCGATCGCACTCGATACTCTGATAAATATTCTTCTCCAGTATTGAGTGCTTTTTGAATTGCAGTTGAAACAGGTTCTCGATCGTCCGGGTGCATTCCATCGATAAAAAACTCGATCGGTAAACCTTTCTTTGCAGCTTCTGGATCTACGCCAAACAACTTTGCAAATGAGGCATCCGTAATGATCGAATCTTCTTGAACTCGCCAGCGCCAAGTGTAGACCGAACCTGCCGATAATGCTGAAGCTAACATCGAATCGGCTTCTCTCAGTTCGGCTTCGGTTTGCTTCTGTTGAGTCAGATCGATCGCAAAGAAGAATCCACCCCAAGCATCCTCGCGCACCTTCACACCGCTGATCAGAATCGGAATACGCCGTCCGTCTTTGTGAAAAAACTCTTTCTCGTAAGGCGTACAATATCCTTGAGCAATGGTTTCTTCAACGGCTTGCAGGTCTCGTTCTGCCCATTCGATCGGAGTCAGTTCTCTCCAACTGATTTGCCCCGATTTGAGTTCTGAGCGCGTGTAGCCAATCAAATCAAGGAGTGCATCATTCGCGTCGCCCAATTCACCGTTGACTTTCCAGATTCCAATCGGAATCATATTGCACTCGAACAAGCTCCGAAATCGGGTTTCACTGTCGCGCAATGCTTGTTCGGTCTGCTTGCGATCGGTAATATCGGTAATAAAAATCGATGCGCCGCTACTAGATGGATAGATGCGATTGAGATACCAACGATTCCAAGTCGGGTAGAAAAATTCAAAGCCGATCGTGCGCCTTTCTTCGACGGCTCGACGATATTCCAGTTCGATCGGAGTTCCAACTAAATCGGGAAACACATCCCAGATCCGATTCCCGATCAGTTCAGCTTCGGTGCGATCGAGTAATTCGGTTGCCGCTTCATTGACATAAACATAGTGCCAATCGCGATCGAGAACTGCGAACGCATCGGTAATACTTCGCAGCAAGGTTTCTGCCCGTTCTTTTGCGGTTTCGGCTTCTTGGCGCAAAATTCGTTCTCGCTCAGTTGCTTCTTTTTGAGCTTGTTGAGCTAACTTCTCTTCGGTAATATCGCGCACCTCAATCACGGTTCCGATCGTGTGTCCTGCTTCTCGAATCGGACTTGCCGTGTACGCGACCGGGTAGAAGTGTCCATCTCGATGCACGAACACTTCTTCACCTTGTTCCTGGTTGTTTTGCGGAAAAACTTGATCGATCGGACATTCACACAGCAGGTAAGGCGTTCCATCGGGTCGGGTATGATGAATCACATCGTGTAATGCCCGTCCTTCGAGTTCTGCTAACGAGTACCCTGTAAGCTGTTCAGCAGCGGGATTCATGTAAACACAATGCTGATATTCATCCATGACAAACAGCGCCAGTGTTGCATTATTGCAAACCGTTTCTAAATACTGCTTGTAATATTGCGCGTCGGCTGAAGGTTGCGGCAATCGCTGATATTCACTTAACGATTTGAGAGGCTGTGAGGTCATGAAAGTCGGCGCATTTTCCAGGGTCGGCTCTATCATAGGACGGACGATCGCGGTTTTCTGTCTACCGATCGAGAGAACTTATACCCAGTATGAGTTCGACAGGGCGCTTCGTTGTTGGCGGATCGTGCCCCCCAGCCCTTACAGGTGTAGGTTTGTGTTGAAACTGTGAGCAAGGACTCTTTCAGTTGGATAATTTAGAGACAAGAGAATCTGGAGGGGTCGCCATGCTGCGAAACTCTTCGCTGAAACAATGGAATCGGATTG
>JADEXW010000495.1 GCA_015206935.1 Pseudanabaenaceae cyanobacterium LEGE 13415
CGAGTAAGCGCTTACGGTTGGACGCTTCGGAGTACCAATATATTTTGCTGCTCCAAACGGATCAGGATCAGCAATCCAATATTCTCGAATTTCTTTGTTTTGGTACTCTTCTACTTTTTCGCGGTAATCTTGCAGCGCAGTACTATCACTCACAACTTCTGCAACTAGAAGAGCAGCGATCGTTAAAACTGCGGTTTGATCAAGACTGTTTGAAATCGCATCGAAGGGCACGATCGAAACATCAGCTAGGCGTGAAGTGTCATTTGTTGTCTGCTGCCCTGTTCCTTGTACAACGAGCCAAGATTGTCCACCTTGAGCAATCTCTTGTTTGAACACCGTCACTAAGTAATCTGCAATCAGGAAATGCAGCCAAGTGGGTGAGGTCATAAGCTGCAATTCTCCCCGAACCAATTCGTAACGCTCTTGACTTGTTTCACAAAATTGCAAGTACTCATCAAAAGTCAGTTTCTTCGCTGCATGTTCATGCGCTTGCCTCATCACTGCGGTAAACCAATCATAGCGAACGCCGTAGTTCTTGGATACTCTGACGAATGAGCGGAATCGTTGAAACTAGAATTAATCCTGCGATCGCTAAACTAATCACGCTATCTGCCCAAAGCCAATGAAAGACCGCAACTGCGATCGCTGCAATAATCACTCCAATTGCACCTAAAGCATCAGCAACAACATGCAAAAATGCGGCTCTTAAGTTCAAATCGCGATCGCTGCCTTGGTGCAAAATTGCAATGTTAATTCCATTCACGATCAAACCCACGATCGCAGTAATTAACATGGGCAAGCTGGAAATTTCGGGAGTTGCAACTTGAAATCGCGCGATCGCTTCCCACATAATCCAAAGCGAAACAACGATTAAACCAAATCCATTGATTAAAGCTGCCCAAGTTTCAGGAGAGCGATTTGGCTTAATTGAAACGGTGTTTTCGCCAATCCAACCCCATTGAATTGAAGATTGTGCAATTCGGGTCGCGAGTAAGGCTAATACCAGTGCAAAACAGTCTGAAACAAGATGTCCTGCTTCAGCGACAAGGGCAAGACTGTGACTCGATAGACCGATCGCACCTTCGACGGCTGCAAAACTTCCAACCACGATCAAGGCAGAGAAAAGCTGGCGTTGTTTCGTGTGCGGATCGTGGTCGGGACAGGAACAATTTGCAGAATGAGGAGCAACCATCGGCATCTCAGCGTACACAGTGGGATCAATGACTGTGACCAGTGTAGATGAGTTTCCGAAGATCGCCCCAAAAATCTACCATTTCCTGTAGGGAAGAAACTTACCGTTCATCGTGACTTTGACGCGATCGCCTTTTGGGTCTTCAATTTTTTCAATGTCGAGGGTGAAATCGATCGCGCTCATGATGCCATCGCCGAATTTTTCTTGGATGACATCTTTCATCGGCATTCCATAGACCTGCATGATCTCGTAGAAGCGGTAAATTAGTGGATCAGTCGGTACGATCGAACCCAAACCTTTGACGGGATATGCCATCAGTTCAGAAGCTAACTCTTCGGGCAATCCTAGTGCATGTAATAACTTAGAGGCTTCATCTTCAGAGGCGGTTGCTTGGCGGTAGAACAATGAAGCGATCCAAACTTCATCGCGTCCTAGAATCGATTCGAGATCGGCAAACGTTAATCCTTTCGCTTTCTTTGCGGCTAGAAGTTTCTCTGTTAGTGCTGGGATAGTCATGGGGTACATCCAATTCGGGTCGGTCTTAGTTTTATGCGAATTTGATCACGCAAGATTGCTGCAACTGATACAAGGGGAACGATTTTCCGCTCCCCGTTGTTTTACGATTCTGAGGTTGCCTCGTCTTTCGGGGCTTCGGTGACTTTTGCTTGAGCGCGTTCCTCACGTTTTTTACGATCGGCTGCCAACGCATCCGCCATCACTGCTTGGATTTGCGTCATTTTCTCTAGATTACTGCGATACAGTTCTAAGTCTTTCTGCACCTTATCTTCAGAAATGTTCAACGCTTGTGACACTTGCTTCAAAGCTTCAGTCAGCTTGGCGGCATCTTTGACGGTCTCTGGGCTAGAAGTCTCGATCGCTGTGTACAAACCCACGGCAAAGAGACGACTGTATTTGAACTTCGGATTGGATGTGATCTCGCTGAGTAAACCTTGCAATTCACCTGCTTTCTCAGGAATCAACACCGTATCCCAAGAATTTTGGGACGCGGCGGAGAGGATTCGTTGAGCATCATTGCGATATTGCTGCGGATCGGATTCGAGTGCCCGACAGAGCGCGTTGAAAATGGAATCTTTATCGGTTTCGGGGCGATATCCCTGCATGAATCGAT
Organism: Pseudanabaenaceae cyanobacterium LEGE 13415; assembly: GCA_015206935.1. GTDB lineage: Bacteria > Cyanobacteriota > Cyanobacteriia > Leptolyngbyales > Leptolyngbyaceae > Leptolyngbya. Next base: position 2,322 of record JADEXW010000495.1, read on the forward strand.
CGAACGTCGTCACCACACCCAGTGCATAGAAGGGGTCGTAGCGGAAGTCCGTGTTGACGGCAAGCAAGTGCATTTCGACCATTAATTCCTCGACCACACGGCGGTAAATCGAGTTCACCGGGCGGGTGTGGAGGCTGTAAAACGATCGCTTGGTATCAGAAACGGTACGGGCACTATTCACGGGATTTTTCGGTGATCTACGTCGATCTATTGTAAAGGGAAATCAGGGATCGATTGTTTTTTTGATGAGATTCGTGATCTTATAGCAGTACCTGCTTCAGTTAGGACACTTCGAGAAAGCCCCCCAGCCCCCAAGTTTGGGGGAGCAAGAGTCTTGAGCCAACAGAATTGGGGGTTGGGGGCAACTCCGAGGATGTCCGAATCTAAACTTTTACTGCTATATGGGAACTCGAATCTTGCAAAATCGCTCAATTCCTTCGTTCTTTTAGGCTGGAGATAGAAATGAAATCTGTTGCTGCAATCGCGCTTTCACTTTCGGTTCTGGGTCAAGGAGTGGCGGTTGCTGCTTTGCCTGATGTGGAAACTTATAATTTTGTGACTAAGAAATACAATTTTCTAATGCGTCAAAGTCGAGATGGTTGCGCGTTTTATACCGACCGAGAATTTATCGTGGCTCGAAGTGAAAAACCGAACGGAACGGATAAAAATATTCGGCAATTGATCGTTCTACAAACGGCTGAGAAAAATAGCGGATCGGGCTGTAGCGGCGTGTTTCAGTTTCTCTATGCAGATGTGAATTGTAGAACGAATCAGATTACCTACACCGATGGAATTGGTTCTCCGGCAACTTGGAAAACTAATCGCTATTCTGATCCTGAAATGTCGAAGAAAATTTGTGCGTTGCCGACGGTTGAATTTGCAACGCCTACTCAGAATCTGCCTCCTGCAAGGTAGTTTTCGAGACCAGTCGGGTGATTTTACGATCGCTTTCTGAAAGTTCTTCACCCGAATGTAGTTGAGTTGCATTGTTTTGTAAAACCGTTGCGGCAGTTCGATCACCCATTTGTAATGCCGTTTTTGCTGCGGTTTGTAGCATCGTTACGGCTCCTTGTCGATCGCCTTGTCTGAGTCGCGATTCTGCAATTTGAGTTTGACGATATTTTGCTAATGCCAGAATATTTTGCTGGACTTCCGAATCGATCGCAGGTTGATATTGAGCTTGGGAAGCAACTTCGATCGGGAACGTTTCAGAGATTAATTCAGATTGTCCGATCGCAGGATTGTCGTATTTGATTTCGACTTCAGCGATCGTATTTTTTCCCTCTGGCAATTGATTCACGTAAAGATTCGCCAAAATGACACGCGGAGAATCGATCATCAAATCGCCTAACCGCACGACTACTAAATCGCCTTCTTGCTGTACTAAAAGCTCGATCGTTTCGGGTGCAACTTGCGCGATCGGTTTCAATTCTGCCAATCGAACTCCAGGAGCAAGCGCTAATCTTAAAAACGCATTGGTTAAACCGATCGATTGAACCCGATCGAATAATCGCCCAAATTCCTTTAAAGCTTGTTCTGGCTCTTGAATATACGAGAGCGCTCCACCGCCCGCATCGGCAATTTTTTCTAAAACGTCTTGATTCCAGTGATCGCCGAATCCAAGCGAATTAATTGATAAACCGTAACCTGTAGCGACTTGAGCGAGTTTGATAGCGCGATCGTTATCTCCGTGTTCGTTTTCGCCATCGGTTAACACAAACATTTGAGACACAGTTTCTTTCTTGCCTTTGGCGGTTTCTTCGATTCCGAGTCGAATCCCTTCATCGATCGCGGTTCCACCCGCTGCTTCTAATCGATCTAATGCAGATTTCAAACGGTTTGGATCATCGACAATTTGATTCGGTAAAAGAACTTTCGCTTTGTGATGGAACGTGACGATCGATAGACGATCGCCGGGAGATAATCGATCGATTAATCTTGCTGCGGCTTGCTTAACGGTTGAAAGCGATCGACCTTCCATCGAGCCACTTTGGTCGAGAACGAGGCAGAGATTGAGGGGAATATCGCGGCTGGTGGAATTGGGG
>JADEXW010000496.1 GCA_015206935.1 Pseudanabaenaceae cyanobacterium LEGE 13415
CAAGATCAGCTTCGATTGTTCGCGCCATTTGAACGAGTTGGAACAATGAAATCGCCAGATAGTACCGGGCTGGGACTCGCGATCGTAGCTCGATTAGTGGAACGGTTACAAGGCAATATCTATCTCGCCTCCCAGCCCGAAGAAGGTTCAACCTTTACGGTGATTTTCCCGATCGAACTTCAGGAGGATTGATTGTTTGAGCGATCGCGGATCAAACGGCGATCGCTCAAATCTTCTAAACCGAAGTTGCGTCTGATTGATGAATGGGAATTTCGATAATAAATTCAGCCCCCTCACCCATCGTTGAATTGCAGGTCAATTTCCCGCCATGTTTCTCTGTAACAATCTGATAGCTGATCGACAGTCCTAATCCTGTTCCTTTTCCAACAGGTTTCGTTGTAAAGAAGGGATCAAACAAACTTGCACGAGTTACTTCAGTTATGCCAGGGCCATTATCTGAAATGTAAATCGCAACAGTACGATCGCTCCCTTTCATCGTCGAGATCCGAATCGTGCTGGAATTGGCTTGAATCTCTTCGGCTGAACGCTGTTCGTTAAATTCTTCCAGCGCATCGATCGAGTTTGCTAACAGATTCATAAACACCTGATTCAGTTGCCCCGGATAACATTCCACCAGCGGAATTTCGTCATAGTCTTTGATGATCCGAATTCCACTGTTCTCACCAACAGGTTTTAAGCGGTTCTGCAAAATCATCAAAGTACTATCAATTCCATCATGGATATTGACTTGTTTCATCTCAGCTTCATCCAAACGGGAGAAGTTGCGGAGAGATGCCACAATTTCCTGGATTCGCTCTGTTCCAGCATTCATGGAGCCGAGCAGTTTGGGAATGTCCTCAAATAGAAAACTGAGTTCAGTTTCATCCAGAAATTCTTGGATCTCTTCAACCGGATTCGGATAGTGTTTTTGGTACAGTTGCACACAGTCAAGCAGTTCTTTAACGTACACTTCCGCGTGTTGTAGATTGCCGTGGATGAAATTGACTGGATTGTTGATCTCATGGGCGACTCCTGCCACCAGTTGCCCTAAGCTTGCCATTTTCTCGGATTGAACAATCTGAATCTGAGCTTTCTTCAAATCGGTTAAGGTCTGCTCTAATCGTTCTGTTTGTTCGCGCGTTTGTGCTAACAAGTCGGATTGCTTCAGTGCAATACTCAGTTGGGCTGCGACTTGCTTCACGAACTGAATATCTAAATGGCTCCATTCACGCGGATATTCACACTGATGAACACAGAGCAATCCCCACAGCGTTCCATCCTTGATGATGGGTGCAATAATCACCGCTCGAATCTCAAACTGTTCTAAGATCGATCGATAACATTCATCAATTTCTGCACAACGCAAATCGGTCATGGTGTGCATTCGACCTTTACTATACTTGGTTGCATAGTTTTCACCGAAACAGTGATCGCGAACTTTCGCACCAAGCGCCGCTGGGAATTTCGGCAGAACATCTTCAGCGACAAATTCGCCCTCGTTATAGGCAGAATCGGAATCGAATTTGTATACGCCAACGCGATCGGCTTTCAGCGATCGACGCACTTCTGTCACCATTGTTGTAAAGATCGTTTCTAGATCCAAGGATTCGCGAATCTTCGACACCACATCGAACAGAATGCGGCTTTGTTCCGCCGATTGATGTAGTTCTTCTGCCCGAATTTGCGTCTTAGACAGTAGCTCTGCACTCTGAATTGCAACGCCTAATTGATTCGCAACTTGTCCCAAAAATTCAACTTCAACGGTATCCCATTCTCTCGGAGCCGAATGCTGATATGCCGCTAACAGTCCCCAGAGATTGCGTCCGACAAAGATTGGAGTCAGCGCATAAGCCCGAATTTTAAATTGCTCCAGAATCTCAATGTGACAGCGAGAATGTCCCGCTTCATAGATATCTGCTACCGCAAAATGCTCATTGTTCCGATAGCGTCCACCTTTCGTTTCTTGCAGATAGGTATCTTCCCAAATCAGGTTTTTACCAAATCCTTTCAGGCTTGCCCAAGACGAATCGCCAAAGTGACTGACAAATTCGCCGTTCCAGTCTTCGTTGAATCGGAACACTGCAACTCGTTCCACCTTCAGTTGATTGCAAACTTCCTGACAAGTCGTTTCCAGAATCAAGGTTGGATCGAGCGACGATCGAATTTTGCTCACGACTTCGGTTAAAGCACGTTGACGCGCGATCGCATTTTGAAACGCGATCGATTGTTGCTTCGTGTGTTTGAGTAAATTTGCTTGCTGAATTGCGACTCCTAACTGTGCCCCCGCTTGTGATAGAAATTCCACCTCAAACGCTGCCCATTGTCTCGAACTCGAATGCTGATACGCCGCTAACAGTCCCCATAACTTAGAACCCGTGAAAATCGGCACGAGAACATACGCCCGAATCTTGAACTGCTCCAAAACATCAAGGTGACAGCGAGTATGTCCTGCTGCATAAATATCATTCACTGCAAACGTTTCATTGTTCCGGTAGCGTCCCCCTTTGGTTTCCTGCAAATGCGTGTCTTCCCACACCAAGTTCTGCCCAAATGGATTGGCTCTTTCCCACTGCGGCTCCACCCTACCAAAATGACTAATGAATTCACCTGACCAATCTGGGTTAAAGCGATAAATGGCAGCCCGTTCGAGCTTGAGCAATTTGCAGAGATCCTGACAAGTGGTATGAAAAATGAAATTGGTGTCGAGCGACGATCGAATATTGTTCACGACTTCGCTTAGTGCCCGTTGACGAGCCAGACTGTTTTCTAAATCAGCGGTTTGCTGTTTGGATTGTTCTAACAGTTCTGCTTGCTGGATTGCAACGCCGATGTGCCCTGCTGCTTGTGCGAGAAATTCTACTTCGTAGCTATCCCATTCCCGCACTCCAGAATGTTGATAAGCAGCGAACAGTCCCCAGAGTTTTGCTCCGACGAAAATGGGCGCGATCGCATAAGCTCGAATCTGAAATTGCTCTAGGACTTCGATGTGACAACGTGAATGTCCGGCTGCATAAACATCCGCGACCGCAAAGGGTTCATTCGTCAGATAGCGTCCACCCTTCGTTTGTTGAAGATGCGTATCTTCCCAAACTAGCTCTTCGCCAAATGCAGTCAGGCTATCCCAAGGGGAGCTGGCATAGCCGAAACAGTTGATGAATTTGCCGCTGTAGTCTGCATTGAAGCGGTAGAGTGCAACACGATCGACATCCAACAATTGAGCAATGTCCTGACAGGTTGTCGAACAGAGCGATTCGAGTGGAGCCGATCGACGAATTTTTGCAATGATCCGAGTGAGAACCTTTTGATAGCTAATCACGCTATCGAGATGTTGACTGGTCGATTCTAGTAAGCTAGTTGACAGAATTTGATAGCTAGTAACTTGATCAAGCGGTTGACTGGTCGATTCTGGTAGACTAGTTGACATGAAGGGAAGGAAGAAAGGATTTTCAGCCCTAATATGCCCATCAAAGAATTTAGACTAGCCCATTCCCTTGAACAATATGTTTCACCGTCGTCAAGGTGTCGAGTCCAATTAATCCACGTCGATGTCCTTTCTGATTCGACATGCCAAGAAAGATTGCATCTCCCCGCTTCGGATTGCGATAAAACCGAGGGGACGCATTGATATACGTTGAGGCACTGTTGACCCCGATCGCGAATTGCCGACTTTCTTGATACGATTCGCTCACTAAGCAATCAGCATGACCGCTACTGTAATGATTAATCCAATCGATCGCGCTTGCTAATCCATCGACAATTCGGAAGCTGACAATGCGATCGAGATAAGCCTGTCCCCATTCGCCGTCTTCCACAGGTCGAATTCCCGGAAATTCCGCCGCTAAGGTCAAATCGCCACGAATCTCGAATCCTCGCTCTCGCAGGCTATCCCAGAGCAAGGTAAGCGAAGACGGATTTTGCTGTCTGTGAATTAGAACCTTTTCGATCGCATTCACGGGATCGGGTTCAGTCGCATGACTATCAATAATCATCGATCGCGCCATTTCCACGCTTCCCGATGGCGACCAATAGAGATAACAATTTCCCATTGCCGATCGCAGTACGGGTGCAGTTGCTTGTCTCACGACTTGCTGAACTAAACTGGGTCGTCCGTAGGGGATCACTAAATTCAAATATCGATCTTGAATAATCAAATCTCGAATCGGTGTACCTTCTGCCGGAAGCAGTTGCACACTCTCGATCGGGAATCCTTCATCTTCTAGAGCTTGTTGGAGCGTTTCCGCGATCGCATAATTCGAGTGAGTTGCCTCGGTGCCCCCTTTCAGAATCAGACAGTTTGCCGATTTAATACAAAGTCCTGCCGCGATCGCGCTGAGTTCTGGAAACCCTTCATAAATC
>JADEXW010000497.1 GCA_015206935.1 Pseudanabaenaceae cyanobacterium LEGE 13415
TTCTAAAAAGTGTTGCGCCAACTTGAAAGCTTTGTTTTACAAATACTGTTTTTAATAGCGATCGAGGAATTCCTTCTGCCAGTTCTGCTCTGCCCCATTTTTGCGAGTTCTTTTCGGTGAATTCCAGATCTCGCTGATTGTCAGCATCAATAATCCAATGATCCGTTCCAACAAAGTCGATCGGGGAATTAGAATCCAGAATCTGACTCGTCTTTTCTAAAAATTCTGGCGTTAAGCGATCGTCATCATCGAATTTAATAAAATACGTTCCGGTCGCCACTTCATAGCCCGATCGCATGTTGTTACTTTTGCCGACATTCTGAGGATGACGAATGTATCGAACACGCGGATCGGTGTAGCGTTTCATCAGTTCCGGAGTTTCGTCCTGAGAGCCATCATCACATACGATCAATTCCCAATCTGAGATAGATTGCGCGAAAACACTGTCGATCGCAAACGGCAAAAAGTGAGCGCGATTATACGTAGGGATACAGACACTAATTTTGGGCATACCGAGGAAAGTTTCGTTTCCCTCAATATCGACACGATCGCCCCATGAATATCCTCATGTTGTCCACAACGTTCCCGTATCCCCCAACGAAAGGCGGGACACAGGTTCGGACGTTTCATTTGCTCAAGTATCTGAATCAAGCGCATCATGTGACAGTTCTCACACAGCGAAGTGCAGAGGTCAGTGATGCTGAGATTGAAGCACTACGAGAATTTACGGGCGAATTGGTTGTCTTTGAGAAAGCGCCTCAAGCCTCAAATAAGATTCAGCGATTTGCAGATTTTCTAATTGAAGGAACGCCGCCGAGTGTTCGATCGAACTATTCCCCAGAAATGCAAGACTGGATCGATCGACGCATTGAGAAATTCAATGTCATTACATGCGAGCATTCAGTTAATGAAATCTATGTGCGCCCAGAATTTCAACAGAAAAAGATCGTAAATGTACATAGTTCCTTATATGGATCTTGCAGGAATCAATTACAGACCGGAACTTCTGAAAATCAATTGCGCGATCGAATCAATTTGCCGCTTCTGAAACGCTACGAGAAACGCTACTGTCAGAAATTCACAAACATTGTTGTTACGACGAATGACGATCGTATTCAATTACAAGCATTCAATCCTACTGCTGAAATCGATGTCATTCCCAATGGAGTGGATTTCACCGCATTTCCTGATCGCTCAAAAGATCCAGGTGGACATCATTTGATTTTCATCGGTGCAATGGATAACTTAGCGAACATTGATGCGGCAAAGTTCTTGAGCTTAGAAATCTTGCCGCAGTTACAAGCAAAATATCCTGATATTACTTTGTCGATCGTTGGCGCACGTCCAACCGCAGAAATTCAGCAACTTGGAGAACACGAGAACATTACGGTTACAGGTCGAGTTGAATCAATCGCAGATTATCTTCATCAAGCAACAGTTTGTGTAATCCCGATGCGAACCGGATATGGAATCAAAAATAAAACACTTGAAGCAATGGCAGCGGGAACACCAATCGTATCCAGCGATCGAGGTTTAGAAGGGCTGAAATACAAAGATCGCGCACTCAGAGCAAACTCGATCGATGAATACGTTGCGGCGATTTCACGATTGTTTGAAAATGCCGAATTAAGAGCGCAGCTATCGGAAAAAGCGCGATCGCACATCGAAGCGGAATACACTTGGGAACGGGCAGGACGGCAATATTTACAGGTTTTGGAGAGATCAGCACAAGTCGAGATTTAACGCGGTAATATAAATCTTTGCTTGTATACGCCACCACAATTCATAATTGCCATGAGTACCGGGACATTGTTCGATAAAGTCTGGGATTTGCACACCGTCGGAATTCTGCCATCGGGACAAACTCAACTCTTCATCGGGCTACATCTGATCCACGAAGTGACCAGCCCTCAAGCGTTTTCCATGTTACGAGAACGCGGCTTGAAAGTGTTGTTGCCTGAAAGAACCGTTGCCACCGTCGATCACATCATTCCGACTGACAATCTTGCCCGTCCCTTTCTCGACTCAATGGCAGAAGAAATGCTCCAAGAGCTTGAGAAAAACGTAGCAGCAAACAATATCCGCTTTTATCCAGTCGGTTCTGGAAGCCAAGGAATCGTCCACGTCATCGCACCCGAACAAGGCTTAACTCAGCCTGGAATGACGATCGCTTGTGGAGATAGTCATACTTCAACACATGGTGCGTTCGGCGCGATCGCATTCGGCATTGGAACGAGTCAAGTCCGCGATGTGCTTGCTTCTCAGACTTTGGCACTGTCAAAACTGAAAGTCAGAAAAGTTGAAGTGAATGGAAAACTCAACGCTGGCGTATACGCAAAAGATGTCATTCTCCACATCATTCGCAAACTCGGTGTTAAAGGCGGAGTCGGATACGCTTACGAATTCGCAGGAACGACATTTGAACAAATGAGCATGGAAGAACGCATGACCGTTTGTAATATGTCGATCGAGGGTGGCGCACGTTGCGGTTATGTCAATCCGGATCAGGTCACTTACGATTACCTCAAAGGTCGCGATTTTGCCCCTAAAGGCGAAGAGTGGGATAAAGCCGTTGAATGGTGGAATAGTTTGCGCAGTGATACTGATGCTGTTTACGATGATGTGATCGTTTTCGATGCAGCAGATATTGCTCCAACTGTGACTTGGGGTATTACTCCAGGACAGGGAATCGGCGTTAACGAAGCGGTTCCAACTCCGGATGTCATGCCAGAAGATGAACAAGCGATCGCACTCGAAGCCTATCAATACATGGATTTGCAACCGGGCAAACCGCTGCAAGGAACGAAGATCGATGTCTGCTTTATCGGAAGCTGTACGAATGGGCGAATTTCTGACCTGAGAGAAGCAGCGCGAGTGGCTCAAGGGCGACAAGTCGCAGAAGGCGTAAAAGCGTTTGTCGTACCCGGATCAGAGCGGGTGAAATCTCAGGCAGAACAAGAAGGACTCGATCGTATCTTTACAGAAGCGGGATTTGAGTGGCGTGAACCCGGTTGCTCAATGTGTTTGGCGATGAATCCTGATAAGTTGCAAGGGCGGCAAATTAGCGCCTCTTCATCGAATCGGAACTTCAAAGGACGGCAGGGATCAGCTTCGGGGCGCACTCTGTTGATGAGTCCTGCGATGGTGGCAGCGGCAGCGATTACTGGAAAGGTGACAGACGTGCGTGAACTAATCTGATGGAAAATGAGCGCGACTGGCAACAAGATCAACTGTTGAGCAGTGGCGAAATTGCTAAACTGAAGCAATCAGAGATCGATGTTCATGAGATTAAAGGCGGACGTGGCGCGAGCAAGCTCGACCTTTACAAGGATAAGGATGGCAACATCTACATCAAGCCTAAAGGCGGGAGCGGTGCAGGAGAGCCAACAGGTCTCAACATCAATGATTTCTGATTGCTTTTGATTGGAGCCAATGAAATGAATGCTGAAATGTATGCAGAATTCAGTTTAACGGGCATTGATCTAAATCCCGAAGATGTTACTTCCAAAGTTGGGATTCAGCCGACGAAAACATGGCTAAAAGACGAATTAATTTCATCTAAAGCGCAAATTCGTTATCAACAAAGCGGTTGGAAATTACGATCGTACTCGACCACTTCAGATGATCTCAGCGAACATTTTCACATCGTTCTAGAACAACTCAAACAAGGCTGGCAACCTCTTGTAGAACTTTGTTCAATCTACGACGCGGAATTTTGCGGCGTAATTTATACCTCTGGCGATCGACCTGCCATTCATTTCGATAAAGAGATTCTCAAAGCAGTTTTACAACTGAATGCAGAAATTGATGTTGATCTTTATGTTCTACCACTGGAATCATGAGCTATGAGCAACAGATTATTGATTTCTACAATGCTAGAACGAACTACGATAACGATATAACTCGGTATCGAGCATTTGCGCTTTTTGACTATGCAATTCCACAAGTTGGACAATCCGTTTTAGATGTTGCAACGGGAACCGGAAATATTGCAATCGAAGCTAATTGGAACATTCGTAAGTGTAAAACCACATAAGTTCAACAAAGGTGGAGCGCTTCGTTGCAGTCGGCTAATGCCCCCTAAATCCCTCAAATTTGGGGGACTTTGAGCCAGAAAAAATTTCAGAATGTCAGAGTGCTTTCCACCTTCAAAGTCCCCCAGAACGGGAATTTAGGGGGCACACTGTAGAAAAGCTGTCAGACGAACCGTTGACGAACTTACGCTGGAACAATCTATTGTTCTAGCAGTAGAAGTTTAGATTAGGACATCCTCGGAGTTGCCCCCAAACCCCCAATTCTGGGAGCTAAGACTCTTGCTCCCCCAAACTTGGGGGCTGGGGGGCTTTCTCGAAG
>JADEXW010000498.1 GCA_015206935.1 Pseudanabaenaceae cyanobacterium LEGE 13415
GAAAGAAGTGGCGGGACGCATTCTCGAAACCTCTAGGCGTGATTGGGAAGCAGCGGTCGAAATCGCACGCCAGTCTTATGACCAACCGATCGGACGCTTTCTCTATGCTCCGATGCGCCTACAAAATCCTGATCCTGAACTTTTCCGCCTCGCACTCGAATCATCTGCGGATGAGGAAATTGCCTCAATGCGTCGCGGCGACAAAATTCTGGAAGCTGTGATTGCACTGGCTCCGTTGCTCGGACTGTTAGGAACCGTAATTGGTTTGATTCTGTCACTTCGATCGATCCGAATCGGTGACATCGGAACGGCTTCAACCGCTGGAGTTACAACCGGGATCGGGGAAGCGCTCATTAGTACCGCAACGGGTCTAATTGTGGCAATTTTTAGCCTTGCATTTTATCGAGTGTTTCAAGGACTCATCTTCAATCAAGCAAAGATCTTTCGTCGCACTGGCAACGATCTAGAATTGCTTTACCGCCAGAAATGGCAACTGACCCACGATAAATCGTTCCACAAAGACGATGTGTAATTCTTCACTCGATCCAGCGTTATGAAAATTAATCTCGATTCTCCCACTGATGAAGCTCAGATCCAGATCGTGCCGCTGATCGATGTGATCTTTTGCATTCTGACCTTCTTTATTCTTGCGGCGCTTCAATTGACCCGACAACAGGGAATTGGTTTAGAACTGCCTGAATCGCAAACCAGTAGCCTTTTGATGAGTGAACAGTTCGTGGTTAGCATTGACTCGAACGGACAAACTTACTTAGTGAACCAGGGACAAAGACAACTCATCGATCGATCTCAACTCCTCCCACTCGTGCAGGAATATCACAAACAGCAACCTGAAGGATTGCTTGTGCTTGAAGCTTCTCGCACTTCGTTTTACGACGATGTAATTCAAGTCTTAGACGTGCTGAGACAAGTTGCGCCTAATCGTGTTGCGCTTTCGACTTCTCCGGATCAACCGGGACAACCTCAACAGCCTTTAACTCCCGGAACAATTCCCCAAATTACTCCCGCTCCGAACCTAGTTCCGAGTCCAACGGCTCCAACGAACACTCTGCCAACGAATCCAAATCTTGCGCCCACGAATCCGAACCTGACCCCCACGAATCCGGTTCAGCCAATTTCTCCCCAAGTTCCCGCACCTTCAAACACAATTCCAACCGCTCCAGGGGGCGCAGTTCCACAACCTCCGCAGTAACTTACTTCTGCCAAACTGCTGAATATCGCCAAAAGAGATGTCTCCTGATTCGGACGTTGTTCAAAAATCGGAAGTCCATCTCTTTTGTTTTGGAAATCGTCCTCTATTCATCAGTGCGAAGATGTTCGCGCATGGCTTCGATCGCTTCTTTAAACGCTGCATTCTGAACTTTGACCTTAAACTCTGCACAAATACGATAAGATCAGTCCCCTCTACAACTGTGTGACTTATGCTCGAAAACGCTGAACAACATCGCGCCAAAATGCAGCGCCGCAAAGAAGTTCAAGATCAACGCATCGCCGATCGTACTCGCGAAAAAGGATTAATCATCATCAATACTGGAAACGGTAAAGGAAAAACCACTGCCGCTTTAGGAATGGTTCTACGATCGCTTGGTCACGGCTACAAAGTCGCGATCGTGCAATTCATTAAAGGAGCCTGGGAACCCGCAGAAAAAGCCGCATTCGAGCCTTGGGGCGATCAGATCGAATTTCGGGCAATGGGAGAAGGCTTCACTTGGGAAACCCAAGATCGCGATCGAGACATTCTTAAAGCCACAGAAGCTTGGGAAACTGCCCTTTCGTATATCAAAAATCCAGAATTTCGTCTCGTTCTACTCGACGAAGTAAACATCGCGCTCAAACTCGGCTATCTCCAGGTTGAGACCATTTTAGCGGGACTTGCCCAGAAGCCCGAAGAGTCTCATGTGATTTTAACGGGACGCGGTGCGCCTACCGCTTTGATCGAACAGGCGGATCTCGTTACAGAAATGACCTTAGTAAAGCATCCGTTCCGCGAACAAGGAATCAAAGCCCAACCAGGAATTGAATTTTAATTCCGAAGTCTTACTCATTTCGCTAAAACTCATCTAATTTTTTCAGTGATCACTCTGAAGTGATGACTGTTTTTTGCGTCTAAATTTTTCTAAGAATTTCACCCTGTTTGCTTCGGCTGAATTGAGACATACATCCCGCTTTTCGCGTGTTCCAAACGGGAATACTACGTCAAGCATTCGATCGCAGTTTAGCCAAAGTCAATACAGTATGTCCTCGCCAGAACTCATTCAAAATCCGCTCACTCCTTCTAGCTTTAACGGCACCCTCGATACCACCACCCGCACTGCCGCTTACCGACTCGATTTAACAAAATTCCAAAGCGCCGCCGCAAGTTTTTCATTGACTGGTCTCTCTGGCGACGCGAATTTGCGCGTGTTTCGGGAACCGACCACGACCGGTGGACAACGATCGCTGATTCAGGAATCGAGAAATCAGGGCAAAGTATCCGAATCGATTCTGCTCAACACGATCCAGCAAGGAATTTACACGATCGAAGTAACGATCGCAGACAATGTACCTGTTGCCGCATATAAGCTGAATGTTGCCGTCAACGCCGATGCAACTTTGAATAATGTCCTTTGGCGCTCTCCTTCCGAGGTCATGGGTTGGAAAATCAACGGAGCGACGTTGGGAGGAGAACCGAGATTCCCAGCTCAACCCGCAAATATGCAGATCCAGGGCATCGCTGACCTCAATGCAGATGGTGAAGACGATTTGATCTGGCGGGACTCAACCAACGGAAGAACATACTTCTGGATGTTTAGAGGAGGAGAAGCGGTTTCGGGTGCGCCAGTCTCAGCAAACACCATTCCTCCAGATTGGCGAATCGCTGCTGTGAAAGACTTGGACGGAGATCAGCAAGCTGATATCGTCTGGCACAACGCTAACGGAGGTCAAGTTGCAATCTGGATGCTCCGAGACGGAATCGCAGTCAATGGAGGCTTGTTCACAGTGGGAGGGGGTTGGAATCCTGTTGCTGCGGCTGACCTGAATGGCGATTTAAAGTCAGACATCATTTTTCACAATCCGCTGAATGGTGGGGTTGCGATTTGGCAAATGAACGGTATGGCAGTGACAAATGCCGCCGTTTATGCCCCTGGGACTTCTTGGCAGCCTCAGTTCTTCGGTGACTTCAACGGCGATCGTAAAACTGACATCCTGTTCCGGAATACGTTCTCCGGTACGGCTGCTTTTTGGTTGATGGATGGGGTGAATGTTGAGTTTGGTTGGACAACGCCCTCTGTAACCTCAGACTGGCAAGTTGAAGCAATCGGCAACTTTGACGGGGCTGTAAACAAGAGCAATAAAGACCTACTGTGGCGCAATCGCAACTCCGGAGATTTAGTGGTCTGGCTGATGAATGACAGCGGACGCGGCTTTGCTCCAGGGGGTGGATTCGTTACGCTAGCGGGACAAAACTACAACAGAGGAACGGCTTGGTCGATCTCTGGAGTCGGTGACTTCAATAGCGATGGCAAAGAAGACATTCTCTACCGCAATCAGACAGATGGCAACCAAGAAATTCTGCTGATGAATGGTTCCGTGATCGCAAGCAGAGAGACCTTGAAAGCGCAACCGAACAACTGGCGAGTTCAAGGGCTGATGAAGCGGGAAGTCACGAGTGAGCCTTTTGAGATTAGCGGACGATCGACAACGGGTGACTTTTTCTCTGCCACCGCGTTCGATCTCGGAGCATTGGATGGAACGGGAAGCTACAGCGATCGGGTTTCTCCCAGAAATGCAGATTTCTTCAAGTTCAATCTCGCAACAGAATCGAATATAACGCTGAATGTGGCGCAGTCAGGCGTAACATTGGAACTCTTCCGAGTCCTACAAAACGGTTCGCTTGAGAGTACCGCCATTCCCATTACTCCTGAAATGCTGCTAAGTGGTGGTTCCTATGCCATTCGAGTCTCTACCACGAGTCAAGCCGTTGTCCCTTACACTCTAAATGTAACTGGTAGACCCAGAGTTACCGATGTCACCAGCGCTGAGTTTTCACTCGTTAATCCTTCGCTCACGCTCACCCCGTCCACTACAACAAACGGTAGAAATACAGTAGCAGCACGGTTCAGAGTCAGAAATACAAGTTCGACGACGCTGACGAACATCGAGGTTGGCTTCCGGGTTTCTCGCGATGGACAGATTGCCCTGACCGGTGGGGATGCGCTTCTCAGCATTGAGGGATCATCTAATGTTTACACTTTGACGACTCCGCTTGCACCAGGGGCGACTAGCGATTTAATTACGGTGAATTTGCGCTTACCGGACACCAGTGATGGATTCTGGTTTGTGGATGGTGAC
>JADEXW010000499.1 GCA_015206935.1 Pseudanabaenaceae cyanobacterium LEGE 13415
GCTAATTTTGTGGCGTGGTGGACTTCAAACGGCTGAATTTCAGAACACATTGAAAGAAAAGTGGTTTGAAATCCACGATCGACTGGTTCAGCAACAACAAACACTTTGCGATCCTGACTCCCTGTTGACGATCGAAAAAATCAGCTTGACTAATCGATAAAGAATCTATAACAATCTGCCTTTGGTAGTAAATCAGACAAAATTGCGCCGAAATTTCTATATGAGCGTTCGGTAATCCTCCCATCAACCTGTTGCGATGACTCGTAACCGGAAGGATCCACTATGCTAGAATCAGACCTACGCAGCAGGTGATGGAAATACGCCATGTTTGAACGCTTCACAGAAAAAGCCATTAAGGTGATTATGTTAGCCCAAGAGGAAGCACGCCGCTTGGGTCATAACTTTGTGGGTACAGAACAGATCCTCCTGGGTCTAATCGGAGAAGGAACGGGTGTCGCTGCCAAAGTCCTCAAATCGATGGGAGTGAACCTCAAGGACGCTCGCATCGAAGTTGAGAAAATCATCGGTCGCGGATCGGGCTTTGTCGCAGTGGAAATTCCCTTTACCCCACGTGCAAAGCGCGTCTTGGAACTATCACTTGAAGAAGCTCGCCAACTCGGTCACAACTATATTGGAACCGAACACCTGCTTTTAGGTCTCATCCGAGAAGGGGAAGGCGTTGCTGCAAGAGTCTTAGAAAACCTCGGCGTAGACCTCTCGAAAGTACGTACTCAAGTGATTCGGATGTTGGGTGAAACCGCCGAAGTCACTTCCGGCGGCAGCCAAGGTCGCACCAAAACCCCGACTTTGGACGAATTCGGATCGAATCTCACCCAAATGGCAGCCGAAGGCAAACTTGACCCCGTGGTCGGTCGCCAAAAAGAAATCGAACGAGTCATTCAAATCCTCGGTCGGCGGACGAAAAACAACCCCGTGTTAATTGGTGAACCGGGTGTGGGTAAAACCGCGATCGCTGAAGGACTCGCCCAACGCATTGCGAACGATGATGTTCCTGACATCCTAGAAGATAAGCGCGTTGTCACCCTTGATATCGGTCTCTTAGTCGCAGGGACGAAGTATCGAGGTGAGTTTGAGGAACGCTTGAAAAAAATCATGGATGAAATCCGCTCTGCCGGAAATGTCATCCTCGTGATCGACGAAGTTCACACCTTGATTGGTGCGGGTGCAGCAGAAGGCGCGATCGATGCTGCCAATATTCTGAAACCTGCATTGGCTCGTGGTGAACTGCAATGTATCGGTGCCACAACTCTTGATGAGTATCGTAAACACATCGAACGGGATGCTGCGCTCGAACGCCGCTTCCAGCCGGTGATGGTCGGTGAACCGTCGGTCGATGAAACGATCGAAATTCTCCGTGGCTTGCGTGAACGCTATGAGCAGCACCACAAGCTGAAGATCTCAGACGAAGCGCTCGAAGCCGCAGCGAAACTATCGGATCGCTACATTTCGGATCGATTCTTGCCAGATAAAGCGATCGACTTAATCGACGAAGCTGGATCGCGAGTGCGGTTGATTAATTCTCAGTTGCCGCCTGCCGCGAAAGAACTCGATCGCGAATTGCGTCAAGTCTTGAAAGACAAAGACGATGCGGTGAGATCCCAAAACTTTGATCGAGCGGGTGAACTGCGCGATCGAGAAATGGAGATCAAAGCAGAGATTAGAGCGATCGCACAAACTCGGAAGTCGGAATCGACCGATGAGAATGCTTCTCCAGTTGTGGGTGAAGACGATATTGCTCAAATCGTTGCATCTTGGACAGGTGTTCCGGTAAACAAACTCACCGAATCCGAATCCGAGAAGCTGCTGCACATGGAAGACACGCTGCATACTCGCTTGATTGGTCAAGACGAAGCAGTGAAAGCTGTGTCTCGTGCAATTCGTCGCGCACGGGTTGGATTGAAGAATCCGAATCGCCCGATCGCATCGTTTATCTTCTCCGGTCCGACTGGGGTTGGTAAGACCGAATTGACGAAAGCACTCGCCGCTTACTTCTTCGGTTCTGAAGAAGCGATGATTCGATTGGATATGTCGGAATTCATGGAGCGTCACACCGTTTCTAAACTGATCGGTTCGCCTCCTGGATATGTGGGATACAACGAAGGTGGTCAGTTGACCGAAGCCGTTCGTCGTCGTCCTTATACAGTTGTGCTATTCGATGAAATCGAGAAAGCACACCCCGATGTCTTCAATATGCTGCTGCAAATCTTGGAAGATGGTCGCCTGACCGATGCCAAAGGACGCACCGTAGACTTCAAGAACACGCTACTGATCATGACCTCGAACATTGGTTCTAAGGTGATCGAGAAAGGTGGCGGTGGACTTGGCTTCGAGTTCTCCACCGAGAACGAATCGGAATCGCAGTACAACCGGATTCGCTCCTTGGTGAATGAGGAACTGAAGCAATACTTCCGTCCTGAGTTCTTGAACCGACTCGACGAAATCATCGTATTCCGTCAGTTGAACAAAGCAGAGGTCAAGGAAATTGCAGACATCATGCTCAACGATGTCTTCAAGCGTCTGAAAGAGCAGGGAATTACGCTGCAAGTGACCGAGCGATTCAAGGATCGATTGGTTGATGAAGGGTACAACCCAAGCTATGGAGCGCGTCCACTCCGTCGGGCAATCATGAGACTGTTGGAAGACTCGTTGGCAGAAGAAATCCTGTCGGCACGAGTGAAAGACGGTGATATTGCAACCGTTGACGTGGATGAAAACGGACAGGTCAAGGTTCTACACGGGCAGGAGCGCGAATTGTTGCCGCAAGCCGCAGAGTAGAAATCTGATTGTTGAATAGTTTTAGAGCAGTAGGAGATTTGTGTTTCCTACTGCTTTTTTGTTGAATGGAAAATTTTTATTTTTTAAGAAAAGATAGTTAACTCTCACCGTATAATACGTGCAAGTAAGAGATGGCTCTATTCAATAACTCATTTGTGTGAAAGTTGAGGAATAAACTGACCTATGGCAAGAAGTACTTTTTTGGGCGATTTTCAAAAATTTTTGATGCAGGGAAATGTGATTGACCTTGCAGTTGCGGTAATCATTGGTGGCGCTTTTGGTAAGATTGTTACCTCTTTTGTGGAAGACATTGTCACTCCGCTGATTCTCAATCCTGCTCTGAAAGCAGCGCAGGTTGATAGTTTGCAGAATCTTTCCTATGAAGGAATTAAGTATGGTGTGTTTTTGGCATCAATTCTTAATTTCCTGGTGATTGCATTTTCGATTTTTGTCATGATTCGGGCGTTTGAGAAAGCGAAACGGCAATTTGTACGGCAAGAAGCGATCGAAGAAGCAGCGGCTCCTCCTGATCCAGTTTTAACGTCTCAAGGTCGTTTAACCGATGCGATCGATCGCTTAACTGCTACCATGAGTCGTTAATTTCGGAGATACGATCGCTCATGTTTTAAGTGAGCGATCGTATTTTTTAAGGCAATCGAATGAAGACTTCTCGAATGAATTCTTCGTCCGTAATTTGCCGACCTTGAAGACTTTGTTTTAGCGTAATTAAATCACTTCTCAACTTTCGTAACTGATCTAATTCAGAAGTTGGAGAAGGACTAGGTGAAGGAGTTGAAGAACCGCCACGCACCTCATCAAACAGTCGTCTACGCATCGTAATTGTAGCAATGCCAGTAACAGGTAAACTCCGACTTCTCTGATAGGATTTAACCGCGCCGTAAGTTGTCCGACGATAATTGCCAGAAAGCTCGATCTCAATCTTCAACACTCTTTTCAAATTGTCTTGCAAGATTTTGACGGTTTTTTCGATCGCGGCTCTCAGTTGTGCGCCATCGTTTCCGGTCGCTGCCATATTGTTATCGATTTGATATTGCTGAATAGCAGCGCGGGTGTAATCGTCGATGTTGGCAAGCTGGCGAAGGGAAGTGACATTGCAATCGATCGCACCTAAGATATCGCGATCGCAAGCACCAACACTATTTCCCAACCCGTCAAGTCCTCTCGGTCCAAGGTAATACCCCAACCCGTCTAGATTTTCCCTGAGATCGGCTAATGAAGTTACTGTCATGGTTTCAACACTCCTTTTTCTGATCAGCAGATATGCGTGATTACAACTACGATCATTTTGCAGCAAGAAAGCGGCTGCGAATCCGTAAACAATTTGAAGCTAGAGGTGTGCGATAAAATACGGGAAATACGTTAAACGCGCTATGACACCCGAATCTAAGATCGAAACTCCCGCTGTTGCTCCGTCACATTCCACGCCGAAATGGAAAGTCTGGCTGGAGAATTTTCAGATTTTGGTGATTGCGCTGATTTTGGCTTTGATTGTGCGATCGTATGTTGCAGAACCGCGCTTTATTCC
>JADEXW010000500.1 GCA_015206935.1 Pseudanabaenaceae cyanobacterium LEGE 13415
TTGTATCTCGAAGATGATCAGGGCAACAGATATCCGGTTGTCCCGCCACCCGACAACACAACGGTTAAAGTTGGAGGTGTTTCTACAGCGAAAGGACAATTCCGATTTTTAGGACGCATTAACCCCAAAGCAACTAAACTGACGCTCAGAGCAAATCCTGGAGATCGAACGTTTGGTGGTAATGAGACAAGCACACCGGGATTTGACATTGCAGATATTCCTGTACAGCGATAGGGAGACCCGCATGAAGCTGCTAATTCGATCGAGCATGGTCGTACTTGCTCTCAGTTTGGGACTGATTAGCTGTCGTTCTCAACCGAGTACCAGTACGATCGAAACGACTCCTGCCCAAGGATCGTCGCTAACGGTTACTCCAGCAACTGCACCAAACCCAACCTCTGGAAGTAACCCATCGACTTCAGGAACTCCTGGATCGACTCTGACGGTTCAGCCTGCACAAGGGTCTTATCTAACTGAAAAACGCGCCACTGCTTCTGATCCTCAGATTCAGAAGACCTTGACTGATTTGGATGCACGACAAACACCGAAAGGTGAAATCATTGTTGCACTGTCGGGAGATGTGTTGTTCGATTTTGATAAAGCAACGATTCGAGCCGATGCAAAAGAGACATTAGCAAAAATCGATCGCTTATTGGAGTACTACAGCAAAGCTCCGGTCGAGATTGATGGGCATACCGATGCGATCGGGAATGATCAATACAATCAAAATCTCTCGAATCAAAGAGCCGCAGCGGTTCGGGACTATCTGGTGAGCAATTTTAAGATTGATAACAATCGATTGAAGACGCAGGGATTTGGTAAAACTCAGCCCGTTGCAGCCAATACCAAGCCAGATGGCTCAGATAATCCGCAAGGAAGACAATTAAATCGGCGTGTGGAGGTGAAAATTCAGCGATCGACTTAGCATCGTTCACATCACTTGCTACAATCTGCGAACAAAGCGCGATCGAGAGACAAAGACATATGGTGAAGTTCCGAGGGTGGCGGTCGATTTTGATTGCAATGGTGTGTGCTGTAATTGTGACGAATTGCAGCCCCCAAAATTCGACGAATCCTGCTCCAGGCGTATTAGTATATGCTGCGAGTGGACAGCCGACGAACTTAGAACCGGGCAACGTCACCGATGGAAATTCGCTGATTGTGCATAACCAACTCTACAATCGGTTGATTCAGTTCAAGCCGGGGACGACTGAATTAGAGCCAAGTTTAGCCACGTCTTGGAGTGCTTCTAAAGATGGGAAAACTTGGACATTTAAGCTGCGAAATGGCGTTAAATTTCATGATGGAACAGATTTTAATGCGAATGCAGTGAAATTTAATGTCGATCGATGGTGGGATAAGAACAATCCGAACGGATTTCGCAATGCAGGCAAGAGCTATGAAATTTGGGGACAAATCTTTGGTGGATACAAAGGCGAACCCAGTTCATTAGTTCAAAATGTTCGAGTAGTCGATAATTCGACGATTCAGTTTGTGTTGAAACAACCGTTTGCAGCGTTTCCAACCGCGATCGCATCTTCATACTTCGGAATTGCTAGCCCAACTGCGATTCAAAAAGCAGGCGCGAACTATGGAACTCCCGCAGGTGGGGCGGTTGGAACGGGTGCATTTGTGTTCAAAAATTGGCAAAGTGGCGATCGTATTACGCTCGAACGAAATCCGAATTATTGGAAGCCCGATTTCCCCAAGTCGAATCAATTAGTGATGCGATTTGTTCAAGATTCAGGGGCAAGACTCGCTCAAGTGAGAGCGGGACAGATTGATTTCACGGTTGAACTCGCTCCAGATCAAAAGGCAGAAATTGAGCAGGATCAAACCCTAACTGTTGCAAATCGTCCCTCGTTTAATGTCGGTTATTTAGCCTTAAATCCGAGCTTCAAACAGCTATCGGATGTGAGAGTGAGACAAGCGATCGCACATGCGATTAACAAACCCTCGATCGTTCAAGCCTTTTGGAAAGGTTCAGCACAAACGACTCCGCATTTTGTTCCGCCTTCACTCGATTGGGCAACCTCTCCGAAGCTACAAGACTACGAATACAATCCCCAGAGAGCAAGAGAGTTACTTCAACAAGCAGGCTTCCCAAATGGCTTTGAGATTGATTTGTGGTACATGCCTGTTGCACGACCTTACTTTCCGACTCCGAAACCGATCGCGGAAGCATTTGCCGCAGACTTACAAGCGGTTGGAATTCGGACTAACTTGAAAACTCAGGACTGGGCAGCTTATCTAGCGAATCGGAATAAAAAGCCAGGCTATCCCATGTTCATGCTCGGTTGGACAGGGGACTATGGTGATCCTGACACATTTTACTATCCGCACTTTGGTTCGGGTGGCACAACAGACTTAGGTGGATGGAAAAACGATCGAGTGATTCAACTCCTGAATCAAGCCAGAGCAACGAGCGATCGAGCCGTAAGAGCAAAGTTATACGCTGAAGTTGATCAAATCATTCATCGAGAAGCAATCCGATTGTCGATCGTGCATTCTGACCCATTGTTAGTTCAGCGGAAGAATATTACGGGATGGACACCTAGCCCATTAGGAACAGAACCATTTGAAGCGATCGTGAAACAATAACCTCTTGAAATGACTCCAGATTTTCTATGTGATAGAAAGCAAGAAAGTTCGATCGGAGCCGCATTATGAACACCGCAATCAATCAATGGCGTGAACTGATTGGAGGCGCGTTTGCGCTACAATCTGACACTTTTCGAGAAGTGGCAGCGCTATCGGGTGGACTCTGGTTTGCCTTGATTGTGGTGACATTGGCGGGATTATCTATCGCGATCGCACAAAGCATTGTTTTATTCGTCAGTCGAGTTAAACCTGGAAGATTTATCTTCTGCTTGCTCATTAATGCAGTTCTATTCACGTTCGGATTTATCTTCCTCACGCTTAGTACTTGGCTGCTTGGGTTTGTGCCTGGATCGCCAAGAGTTCCATTAATTGCACTGATCAAAGTATTTGGCTTGGGATATGCTCCGTTACTTTTTAGTTTTCTAGGCGCATTACCTTACTTGGGCTATCCGATCGGCAATTTACTATCGGTGTGGAACTTACTCGCGATGGTCGTGGGTTATGCTGCGATCGCTCAAATTCCACTCAGTTCAGCGTTTGTTTATGTCGCACTGGGTTGGTTTGTGAAGCAGAATTTAGAAGGAACTATTGGACAACCGATCGCACAGTTAGGTAGTCAAATTGTCGATCGGATTGCGGGAGTTGCACTGGCAGATACACCCCAAGAGCTACGAGAGCGAATTCTAGCGGGGTTACGACCTACAAATCCGATTGTTCAAGCTTCTGGGACTTCGCTTCCTGGCTCACAGCAATTGATTCAAGCTTCGGCTCGCGCTCGTACTGTGAATCAACCGATTTCTATTGAATCTAGTACGACACCCTTGAAGCTGACACAGCGAAGAGAGTCACCCGATCGCATTGTTCAGGTTAAACATCGATTTCGTGGACTTGTGCCCCGGTTGAAATTGGCGCTCAGTCTGTTGACAATGGCGATCGTGTTTTTCCTGATTCTGGTCTTGCTGCGCCCGATTCGAGATAGTTTATTTGGCTGGTACACGAGTTTACGCGGCATTTGGCGGCTGACGTTTGATTTGTTCTGGATTAGTGTCGTTGCGCTCGTGTTTGCTGGAATTCTTGCACCGCTCGAATCGCTGGGCTGGTGGGCGGGTTGGTATGGTGATCCGGTCAAGATTGTGGCTCGAACGATGCAGCGAGTTAAGGTCGATCGGGAAGTCGATCGATATGTGGTTTATCTGGATGGCATTGCTCAATCGGGCAGCGAATATACGCCAGATATTGAGGAATTTTTAGCAGCATTGAAACCTGCCTTACCCAAGAACGTGGAATTGGTGCAGGGATTGATGATGTACTCGGTGTTAAATCGACCTTTGATTGAAGATCGTCCATTAGCCTTTTTGTGGCGATTGGCAGATAAAGTGCGATGGGCAAATCCAACCGCGTTACTCGGATTGCTTGTCAACATTCGCAATGTGCTGATTGTGGCGGTGTCTTCTGATAAGCGATATGGCCCGATTTACAATCAGGGCATTGCTCAGGTCATTTTTGATGGGTTAGTCGATCGAGGATATCAACCGGGCAGCGGAATTCCCATTACCTTGATTGGCTATAGCGGCGGGGGAGAAATGTCGGTGGCTGCGGCTCCGTATTTGAAGCGATCGACAGGAGCCACGATCGAGGTGATTTCGCTGGGCGGTGTGATGAGTGCAAATCACAATCTTTTGAAGCTAGAGCAGCTTTATCACATTGTTGGTGAGAAAGACACTGTAGAAAGA
>JADEXW010000082.1 GCA_015206935.1 Pseudanabaenaceae cyanobacterium LEGE 13415
GTCCCAATCGTCCAACGCCTAAACATCCTCAACTGCGGCAGTTATCTTGTTTTGCCCTCGGTTTGATTGTGCTGCCGATCTGGTTAAGCCAGCAGCTTCCAATTCGGATGCCACCCTTAGTTCCACAACCCACTTTCGCGTTGCTCTTGAACTCATCGTAATGACTTCAACACAAACCTACACCTGTAAGGGATTTAGGGGGAGCAACTGGCTCCGTTTCTAAGCGGCTTGAGAAGAGCAATTCTAATAGAGGATCAAATGATTGCTCATGATGCAGAGGCATTCGGTGAATGGAAAAAAATTGAGAGACATGTAGTTGGAACAGCAGTGTTTGAAAGGGGAAATGAAAGACTCACTATTATGAATGTCAATAGGCACGCTGTCGAGCAAACAGCAGGTGTTGATTTAATCTATTACTTTTATAAATACAACTCCTACATATTAGTTCAATACAAAAGAATGCTACGAGAAGGCGATGGTCTTATGTATAGGTTGAATGATGTTTCCTACGAGAAGGAATTTAGTCGAATGGAAGAGTTAGAACATATATTCAACAACAACCTACAGCTATCTCTTCCCCTAGAAAATTCACTCTCAAACTATAGATTGAATCAGGGAACTTTTTACTTCAAGCTGTGCCCAGCGGAGATTACAGATATCACTTCTACAGATATGATTCAGGGTATGTACATTCCGCTTGATTATTGGAAACTCTTGATCTGTTCAGAGCAAACTTTAGGACCTAGAGGTGGAAGAAGAATGACCTTTAACAATGTAGAAAGGTATTTTACTAACACTCTTTTTATTCAACTTGTCCAGGAAGGCTGGTTAGGCTCCTCGGTAGAAAACACAAACATCATCACAAACTTTATCCGTCGAGCCATTGAAGAGAATAGATCTGTAATATTGTCTTCACAAGAATCAATCACTTCAAGCAGAAAATCAAGCTGAACACGCGTAACCCAAATATCTATCAATAGAACGTGTAAGTGTGCGAAGCTGAACAATTGAGTAGAAGAAACTAACTATAATTAGCAGGCACGACATCAAGCAGTTACCTACTCAGGCGATCGACCATTTCCATCGAATCGCTGATTCGGAAACAATCTTCCTAACATCCGATTAACATATTCCTGCCCATACACTTGCCCATTTTGTGAAGCTGGTGATTCAATCTCATCCGACTCTTGCACTTCTTCCGTCGGCTTCGATCCATTCACTTCAACAGGATCATTTTGTGGCTTCGATCCATTCGTTTGTGCGATCGCTTCACTCTTCGGCTCTGAATCTTGCCAAACATCTTCAGGCTCTTCAATCTTCTGCGCTGGTGATGGCGGACAGAAACCAGGCTCGTAAACTTCCTCAATCGGCTCTTTTACCGATCGACCTTTCTCACACAACAACGACCCTGGAGGTACGATCGACATTCCTTCAATCGATCGATTCATCACGCTTGTTCCCGCACCCACACAAGCTCGATCGCCAACCGTTAACGATCCAACCAACAACACTCCAGCCCCAATAATCACCCCTTCTCCGATCTCGATCGTGCCATCATGCGCTTGTATCACTGTTCCCAGACCAACACAAACGCTTTGATGAATCACAATTCGACTACCCGGATCAGCTTGCAGCAAAACACCTGGTGCGATCGCTGCCCCTGGGTGAACCGTGACATCCCCACTCACATAGTAGTGGGACGTACTCACGGGCATTAACTGTAGAGGCGGCGATTGCATCAGAGTAAACTACTTACCAGGTTGCTGAATAACCATCTCAGCCACACGGCGCTTTGCTTTCGGATCAATTCCGATTAAGCGCACATAGAGACCAGCATAGTTTGCGATCGCAGCTTCAACCTCTAGGATTGCTTCTGCATCGCGGGTGGTTTGAATCGAAGTTGCGGTCTGCCAAGAACTGGTTTTGTAGCGTCGCTGATCTGCGAACTCTACCCCAATCTTGTAGCCTTGACGGACAAGCTGACGAATCTGCTCCACAGTATCCGAACTTAGACGACCATTCCCATTACTGGAAGGCGTGTAAAGCGGAGGCGCAGATTTGTAGCTCGAAGGCTCGTTGTACATCGGCGGTTCAGAAGCAGCGGAACTGCTGTGACCATTGCCGTTAGAGCTATGAGCCTTTCCAGGACGATGAATTACACTTTCTGCAATCCGTTTTTTCTGTTTCGGATCAACGCCAACCAAGCGGACGTAATGATCGCGATGTTCAGCGAGGAACGAATTGAGAGCCGCCACTGCTTGAGAAGCCGAACCCGCCTGAATCGGAGGCGCACTGTTCCAAGACCCATACTTGTAACGACGCTCATCAGCAAATTCCAAACCAATCACGGCTCCTTGTGCCATCAATTGCTGAATCTGTTCGGCTGCATCACCCGCGATCGCACCATCGACCGTATGATGCACCACAGGCTGATGATGGGATGCAACATGCGAAGTTGCTTGTGCAACGGGTTTACCATCGGGACGCTGAATAATTGTTTCGAGCATCCGCCGCTTGTTCTGAGTGTCAATGCCGATCAAGCGAACATACTCGCCGCTATGCTGTGACAAACAACGTTGTAACTCAGTCAGTACAGCCGATTCATTTGCTGTCTGGATTGGAGCGCAACTCTTCCAAGAACTGGTTTGAAATTGGCGCTTATCCGCGTGTTCGGTTCCAATTCGACCGCCTTTCGACAAGATTTGGCGAATTTGTGCCACAACAGTTGGATCAAGTCCGTTGCCATTATGACCATTCCCATTCGAGGACGAACTGTAACTCGGAGCGGAACTATAGCTTGAAGCACTATACGACGGAGCCGAATAGCTCGAACTCGCAGGCTTATCTCCCGGACGCTGAATAATCGCTTCCAGCACCCGCTTCTTATTCTTCGTATCAATCCCAATCAAGCGAACATACTCGCCGCTGTGTTCTGCAAGACAGGATTGTAACTCTGCCAACACAGCCGATTCGTTTGTCGCTTGAATGGGCGCACAACTCTTCCAAGAACTGGTTTGAAACTGGCGCTTATCCGCGTGTTCCATTCCGATTCGGTAGCCTTGCGCTAATAATTGCCGAACGTGGTTAATAACTTCGCCGTTCATAATTGACCCATTTTCTGTAGCGCTGCTGCCAGCTTTAACATCTGTCGTGGACTGTGCGACACTCCGACGTGGAATCGCCGCACGCTGAGAACTTGATTTCGATGCAGTGCCCACAATATAGGAAGCAAAAGCACGATCGCGCTCACTCACTTCCGGTAATCGATCGGCTTGCTGCTGAGTTGTAATCACTGCACCAGACGGTACATACTTCCCAGGCGGCACTTCCACATCTTGAACCAGACTGTGCATCATTACGATGCACCCGTTTCCGATTCGGGCGTTAAACACCGTCGATCGAAAACCGATAAAGCAATCGTCACCCACATAGGCAGGTCCGTGAATCAGCGCCATGTGGGTGATCGATGTGTTGTTTCCAATCCAGACCGAATAGGAATTTCCGTCGTCCCCAACGACCCGCCCTTGTTCTAAACCGTGAATCAGCGCTCCGTCCTGAACGCTCGATCGCGCTCCCAAATAAAACGAAGTGCCTTCATCCGCCCGAATCGAAGTCCCTGGCGAAATGGTGACATTCGCTCCGATTCGCACATCGCCAATCAGATTAGAAAATGAATGCACATTTGCCGATTGATCGATCTTCGGCTCGGCAAGATTCCGCGATCGCACGGGAGGCGGAGCCGCATCGCTACGGACTGCCATAATCTTTCTCCTAACAAAACCGCACAAGCAAGCTAACCAAACTGTGCAGGGAGAAGGGTTGGATTTCAAATGCTGAACTCATCGGCGACGGGTATCCCCACTCACCTAGAGCAATCCAGCAATCCGAATACCTTAATACTGAGTTCCTTTGTTGTACAGTGGGCGATTATCCACGCTCACCGTATCAATAATGGCGATCACAGCAGCATCAACCGGGCGATTCTCACTACCGGGAACCTGTCGAGCTGCGCTGCCGCGACTCACTAACACCCACTCATCGACCCCTGCGCCCACGTTGTCAGCAGCCACCTCATATACCGGAAGGGGCTGCCCTTCTTCATCGAGAACCTGGACTAAGAGAAATTTTACCCCTCTTAGACTTGGTTCTTTTTGAGTACTGACAACGGTTCCCCGAACTTTTGCAATTTGCATCGGGGATTATGGACGGTTCAGCGGACGGATACCGCTCACGCTTTCACGGAACGGCTCAACTGCCTCGGTGTAACGAATCGGCAGCACGTATTCCAAGTTTTCGTGCGGACGAGCAATGATGTGAGTGGATAACACTTGTCCACCGTTGACGCGCTTCACATTTTCAATTCCAGCCGCAACCGAAGCTTGCACTTCTGAAACGTCGCCGCGCACAATTACGGTGACGCGACCGCTACCGATTTTTTCGTAACCCACCAAGGTCACACGAGCAGCTTTGACCATTGCGTCTGCGGCTTCCACAACTGCGGGAAACCCTAACGTTTCGATCATGCCAACTGCAATAGCCATTGTAATTCTCCCTTCCAATCAAAAAACGATGTCAATTTAAACCAAACCCGACCCAACGATCGCGCACTTCTAACTTCGGAATTGTTCCACCGCTTCGGTATATCGAATCGGTAAGACATATTCTAGGTTCTCATGCGGACGCGCAATAATGTGACTCGATGCCATTTCGCCTCCGTTGACGCGCTTGACTGATTCCAGTCCGGCTGCCAGGGAAGCTTGCACCTCAGACACATCGCCCCGAACGATAACAGTCACACGACCGCTACCGATTTTTTCATAGCCAACCAGGGTGACACGAGCGGCTTTCACCATTGCGTCTGCGGCTTCAACCACAGCGGGAAATCCCCGCGTCTCAATCATTCCCACAGCGATCGGCATTTCGATTCTCCATGACTAAGTGGAACAGTTCAACCATCGTAAACTAAAACAGCGACGGGGATCGCCCATCATTCTTAGCTTTGTCGAGTTTTCCACTGTGCTACTTCTTAAGAATAGAGTTGCGCCTGTCACTTGACAATATAAAGTTCTATGATAGTTGCAAATTCATGACATAAGCTAGACTAATCTCTATGATCAGAAGGCGCGGGAAGAACTAGGTCAGCTTCTAACCATAGATCGATTCTGGAACGATCGCTGAATGATTAATAAATTATAAAAAATCTATATAAGTCCAAGCGAATCTCAATCATTGGTTTTGTCTATCGATCGTATTTTACTTTTCCAGGGTTGAAGCGTTAAGCTGAATTTTGAAGATTTGAAAGACTAAATTTTTCAATTCAGAAAATTATGTGAAGCTCTCTGGAGTTCGAGCGGATAGGCTTCAGGGAGCAATTTTTATCAAACGGTCTAGGGGATAGGCGTATGGAGCAGTTTCTAGTCGAAACAAGCTGGTGGATTCCTTCTTATGGAATTTTGGGTGCGGTGCTGACTTTGCCTTGGTCGGTGGGGTTGATTCGGACAACGGGTCCTCGCCCTGCGGCTTACCTGAATGTCTTGACGACAGTGTTGGCATTTGTGCATGGATTGGCGCTGTTTAATGCGGTTTGGGGAAAAGAGGCGCAGCATTTTGCATTCCATTGGATGCGGGCAGCCGATCTAGATCTGACTTTTTCGCTAGAACTTTCTTCGATCAGTGTCGGCGCGGTGTTACTGGTTACAGGCTTGAGCTTGATGGCTCAAGTGTTTGCACTGGGATACATGGAAAAAGATTGGGCGCTGGCACGATTTTTTGGATTGATGGGATTTTTTGAGGGGGCAATGAGCGGATTAGCAATTAGCGATTCGCTGTTTCTCACGTATGCACTCTTGGAGATGTTGACGCTTTCGACCTATCTATTAGTCGGATTTTGGTATGCTCAACCACTTGTAGTGACGGCGGCGCGAGATGCGTTTTTAACGAAGCGGGTTGGAGATGTATTGCTGTTGATGGGCGTTGTCGCACTGTCGGCACTTTCTGGAAGTTTGGATTTTCCAGGCTTGTATGATTGGGCTGAAAAGGCAGAGCTATCTCCAACAGTTGCGACGTTATTGGGATTGGCATTGATTGCAGGTCCGATCGGGAAATGTGCCCAATTTCCTCTGCACCTTTGGTTGGATGAAGCGATGGAAGGTCCCAACCCAGCATCAATTCTGAGAAATTCGGTTGTTGTCGGCTGTGGTGCTTATGTCTTGATCAAGCTTCAACCGATTATCTCTTTATCGCCTGTTGCTTCGACTGCTCTAGTAACCTTGGGAACGATGACTGCGATCGGGGCTTCGTTAGTTTCTCTTGCTCAGATTGATATTAAACGAGCGCTGTCTCACTCCACTAGCGCCTATCTCGGATTAGTCTTTATTGCGGTAGGAATTGGCTGGACAGATTTTGCATTAATTTTGCTGTTTGCTCATGCGATCGCGAAAGCGCTCTTGTTCATGAGTATCGGCTCGATCATTATGACGACCAGTTGCCAGGACATTACCGAATTAGGGGGTCTATGGTCGAAAATGCCTGCAACGACAACAGCCTTCTTAACGGGTTGTGCTGGATTAGTTGGACTCTTTCCACTTGGTGGATTCTGGGCATTACAGCGAGGCATTAACGATTTTTGGTATGACGAGCCTTGGTTAATTGTTGTCATTCTGATCGTTAATGCCCTGACAGCTTTGAGCTTGACGAGAGTGTATCGCTTGGTCTTCATGGGTGAAGTTCAGCCGAAGACTCGACGCGCTCCCGAAGTGCCCTGGACAATGGCAGTTCCGATGGTTTCTCTCAGCGTTTTCACATTGACTGTTCCACTCATTCTCAAGACGCTTAATTTGCTTCCAAGTTGGGAGTTTATCAATTGGTCAGCGATGGGACTGTTGATGATGTCAGGAATTACAGGGACAGCTTTAGGATTTGCGATTACGTTGAACTATGCCTGGATTCGTCCGATTCAAGCACCATTGCGATTCTTCCAAGATTTGCTGGCGTATGACTTTTACATGGATCGCTTGTATCGCGTCAGTGTGGTTTTGATTGTGAACGCGATCGCTCATTTTAGTTCCTGGTTCGATCGCTACATTGTCGATGGCGTAGTGAATTTTGTGGGACTCGCTTCTATTTTTAGTGGCGAAACTTTGAAATATAGTTCTAGTGGTCGATCGCAAGCTTATATGCTGACGATTTTGCTGGTCGTGGGCTTGTTGGGAGCGCTGTTAACTTGGTCGATGTGGTAACTGTTTATGTTAAGTGCATTAATTTGGATTCCGATTATAGGGGCGTTGATTGTTGGGCTATTACCCAGATCAATCGCAGATAAGAATGTTAGAAGAGTCGCGATCGCAACTGTTAGTATTGCTCTCGTTGCATCGTTTTATATCGCAACACAGTTCGACACGATCAACACAGGGCTTCAGTTTCAAGAAGATCTTCCCTGGTTAGAGCCTTTGGGTTTAACCTATCGTCTAGGTTTAGATGGTTTATCTTTGCCCTTAGTGGTTCTCAACTGTTTTCTAACACTGATTGCGTTATTTTCTACATCTGTAACCGTTCAGCGATCGAGGCTCTATTACTCCCTGGTTCTGGTGATCAATGCTGCGGTTGCTGGAGCATTTCTCGCTCATAACTTGTTATTGTTCTTCTTATTCTATGAGTTAGAACTTATTCCGCTTTACTTGCTAATTGCAATTTGGGGAGGAGCAAGACGCGGATATGCTTCAACTAAGTTTTTAATCTATACGGCTGTTTCAGGGATTCTGATTCTGATTGCATTCCTAGGTCTAACTTGGTTGAGTGGAGCAACTTCATTCGAGTTCAATCCATCATTATCTCAATCATTGCCCTTGACATCACAGCTTATTTTGCTGGGCGCGATTTTGATTGGATTTGGTATCAAGATTCCTTTGTTTCCGCTGCATACCTGGTTGCCGGATGCTCACGTTGAAGCTTCTACACCGATCTCAGTTCTACTTGCAGGGGTGTTATTGAAGCTTGGAACTTATGGACTATTGCGGTTTGGATTGCAGTTGTTTCCTCAAGCTTGGGCGGTATTAGCTCCTTATCTGGCAATTTGGGCTGTGGTGAGTGTGTTGTTTGGGGCATTTACTGCGATCGCTCAAACCGACATGAAAAAGATGGTGGCTTATAGCTCAGTCGGGCACATGGGATTTATCCTGCTCGCTGCTGCTGCTGCAACTCCAGTCAGTCTATTGGGCTGTGTGTTCCAAATGGTGAGTCATGGTTTAATCTCTGCACTACTTTTTGCATTGGTTGGTGTGGTGTATGCCAAGACAGGAACGCGCGATATTACTGTATTAAAAGGATTGTTGACACCAGAGCGCGGTTTACCGATCGTAGGCAGTTTAATGATTCTGGGTGTGATGGCAAGTGCTGGAATTCCTGGAATGGTGGGCTTCATTTCAGAGTTTCTAATCTTTCGAGGAAGCTTTACAGAGTTTCCAATACAAACCCTACTCAGCATGATTGGAACGGGTTTAACTGCGGTTTACTTCTTGCTGCTGGTGAATCGGACTTTCTTTGGTCGGCTTCCGGATCAGTTCGCGAATTTGCCTGCGGTGTCTTGGTCTGAACGAGTTCCCTCGTTAGTTGTAGCGGCGTTGATTGTTCTGTTAGGTCTACAACCCAGTTGGTTAGTGCATTGGACAGAGACGACCACAACTGCAATGTTGAATGACTATTCGACGATCGCAACTCAAATTAAATCTGAACGCATTTCGGTCTTACCGCTGGAGTAAATCATGGTTGTTGCAAGTTCTAAATCTACTCATCCACTCGCTGAAATTATCGATCGTATTGAATCCGGTGGCGCACTTTTACCTGAATCGCCCATAAATCTGATCGAAGTGGTTGGTGTTCTCAAAAGCTACGGCGTTGTTTTAGGTGCTTACTCGGTCAATCTCAAATTTATTGCAAACAATCAGTTTTTAGTGTTGTTTCCGTTCTTCAAATACTTCAATGGTGAAATCACAGCTCAAAAACTGTTGAAGCATTGGTGGCACGATCGTATTAATTACGAGTTCTCTGAATACTGCATGAAAGCCATGATGTGGCATGGTGGCGGTGGGTTGGATACTTACCTTGATAGTCCTGAATTTGTTGAACGCGCACAAGAAGCGATTCAAGCGAGAATTAAAGGAAATTTCTTTGTTAGCAATGTGTCTAAGATTTTCCCGAATTTTCTACTAGAGCAAGTTCGGATGTCTTGTTACTACAGTGCGATCGGGCAATTCTGGACGGTCATGAGCGAGATGTTTCTCGAATTAAGCGATCGCTATGACAACGCAGAAATTAATTCGATTCAAGATGTGGTTGATCATGTAAAAGCAGGACTTGTGAACAATGCTGCATTGCCAATTACTTATTCAGTGAAAATTGGCGATCGTAATTACGACATTATTCCTGAATCTGCTGGACTAAAATTCTTGATGGACACCGCAGTTCCCTATGTTGAAGCGATTTTCTTCAAGTCTTTTCCATTCATGGGAACGATTTCTTACAATGCTCAAGCGCGACAAATTCCTTTAGAACAAGAGCGATTCTCTTATGGTGCGCTCTATGCTGACCCGTTGCCTGTTGGAGGTGGTGGAATTCCGCCAACATTGTTGATGCAAGACATGACTCACTACATTCCTGAGTACTTGCATGAGTTGTATCGTGACACTCTGAGAGGTGAAAACGATATTCGGGTCAAAATCTGTATTAGCTTTCAGAAATCGATGTTTTGTGTGACGACTGCCGCAATTTTGGGATTAGCTCCACATGCGATCGACACTGAAAATCCGAAAGAACAAGCTGAAAATCGTGCTTACCTGGAAGGCTGGATGGATAAACTGATAGAGTCTCAACTCATTCGATTTCAATCCATTGATGTTTATCCAGATTGATGGAATCATTCAGGCTGGGTATCGGGTTGCTTCAGGGAATACAGCCAGCAGCCCGTATCCGAAAGGCACGATCGAGATGCAAACTCCATTCTTTAAAGAATTGGGTCTGGATCTTACGAATTTTTTTCCTGGTACGCTAAACATCAACATCAGCCCAAACGAATTTGAACTCATTTCGCCACAATATACGTTCAGAAATGTGCATTGGGCTGAAGGATTTCCTCCAGAAGATTTTTCGTTTACGCCTTGCCAAACTATTTATCAGAATCAGAGCTTTGACAGCTTAGTTTACTATCCGCATCCAGAAACGAAGATTAGACACTTTCAGAATTCATCGATCGTTGAAGTGATCGCGCCATTGATTCCTAAATTGAAATATAGCGATCGTGTCACACTCCGCATTAATGCTGAGGAAATTCAGATATTTGAGAAATAGATTTTTGGCGATGAACAGCGATCGTAAGATTAATCGTTCACTCAATGGATAATCTCTGCGATCACTATAGAGATTTCCAATCGTTGGATTTAGTATTGATAATTATTGATTCGGACAATTACAACCATAGTTAAAAAATTATAAGCACCACTATCATTGGATTTCAGCACTTGACTTAAAGAACGCGCCGTGTTCCTTTCAATGCTTAAGTGTGATAAACATTATAGTTACTACCGAGTGTTTAAGAATTCATAAAGCCAGTCCCAGGGCGCTAATGCAGTGAGTTGGGCACTGCATGTTTCTGGAAGACAATTTTTCTCATTCATCTGGTTTCAATTCAGCTTGCTATCTAGAGGTGAATTTCGATGGCTCACCCTTTGCTTCAGAGCATTTGGTTAATTCCTTGCTATGCCCTTATCGGCGCTATCCTTTCTGCACTGTGGTTTCCGGGAATTACGCGGCGGACAGGTCCCCGTCCTTCCGGATACCTCAATGCGATTATGTCCTTAGTTACGTTTATTCATGCTTCCCTGGCGCTACCTGCCATTTGGGGTCAGCCTCCTCAAGAAATTCTGATTCCTTGGCTGAATGTGGCAGGGTTGAATTTGACCATTCCGATCGAGATTTCCACTCTGAGCGTCGGCGCGATCGTGCTGGTCGCTGGAATTAACCTTCTGGCACAGACCTACGCTTTCGGCTACATGGAAATGGATTGGGGTTGGGCGCGATTCTTCTCGCTGCTCGGTCTGTTTGAAGCGGGAATGACTGCACTCGTTTTGTGCAATTCTCTGTTCTTCAGCTACTTCATTCTGGAAATCCTGACGCTTGCAACTTATTTGCTCGTTGGCATCTGGTTTAACCAGTCGCTCGTAGTCACAGGGGCGCGAGATGCGTTTCTCACCAAGCGGCTTGGGGACTTGTTCTTGCTGATGGGTGTGGTTGCACTGTTACCCCTGTCTGGAACTTGGAACTTCAATGAACTGGCAGAATGGGCGCAAACGGCTCAAGTTGATCCGAAAGTGATCACCTTAGTTGGATTAGCGCTGATCGCAGGTCCGATGGGTAAATGCGCTCAATTCCCGCTGCACTTGTGGCTGGATGAAGCGATGGAAGGTCCGGTTCCAGCCTCGATTCTGAGAAATTCGGTTGTTGTCGCAACTGGGGCTTGGGTTCTGTACAAGTTAGAACCTGTATTGGCATTGTCTCCAACCGTTCTCGCGACAACTGTATTTATCGGTGCAGTCAGTGCGATCGGCGGATCATTAATTGCGATCGCTCAAATTGACATTAAACGGACGCAATCCTATTTAGTCACGGCTTATATGGGCTTGGTCTTCATCGCGGTTGGAACTCAACAACCTGAAGCCGCTCTGTTACTCGTTCTGAGTCATGCGCTTGCTTCTGCATTGATCATCATGGGTGGGGGTGCAGTCGTTTGGAATAGCATCACACAAGATGTAACGATGTTGGGCGGATTGTGGTCTCGTCGTCCGGTGTCAGGCTTTAGTTTCCTGATTGGTCTGGCTGGATTGGTAGCTTTCCCGCCGTTTGGTGGATTCTGGGCACTGCTGAAAATCTGTGAAGGCGTTTGGGGCACTCAGTCTTGGATCGTTGGCATTGTGTTGCTGGTGAATGCGTTTGCAGCCTTTGGAGTCACACGAGTATTCTGTTTGCTCTTCTTGGGTGAATCGAAGCAAATGGCACAGCGATCGCCAGAAATCCACTATTGGATGGCGCTACCCATGATCGTGATGATGGGATTCACGCTTCATCTACCGCTGATTCTTCAAGCTTTGAATCTGTTACCAAGCTGGGCAGAAATCAATACCGATCTTGCTCTTTTGCTGATCTGGTCAACGATTACAGGAATTGCGCTGAGTGCGGTAGTCTACACCAGCAAGAGCATCAAAAAGCCTGTGGTTCTTCCCTGGAAAGGCTTGCAAGATCTTTTGGCGTATGACTTCTACACACCAAATCTCTACCGCAGCAGTATTGTATTCGCTGTTGCACTTGTTTCTCAAATCACGTCCTGGTTTGACAAATACTTGGTGGACGGAGGACTGAATCTGTTTGGAGCATTGACAGTGTTCAGCGGTAAAAACTTGCGATACAGCACATCGGGACAATCCCAGTTCTATATGTTGACGATCGTATTTGGAATTGCCTTGATCAGCGTTTTACTGAGCTTGCCTTTCCTCTCGCACGTCACCGTCTCGCTATTCCCGCAGAACACGACTGAAATCGTGATGAGTGTTCAGCGTTAATCGCCAATTCAATTCTCTCTAGATCCTAAGCTCGAAAGGAAAGATTTCTATGCTGAGTCCGTTGATTTGGCTACCGCTGATCGGCGCGTTAGTCATTGGGTTAGTCCCAAACCTTTCTGCAAAGCAAGCAAAATTAGGCGCGATCGCAGTTTCGGGTGCGATTCTCGTCTGGACAGCCGTCCTGTTTCTGAACTTCGATCTGAGCCAGCCTGGGTTGCAGATGAAGGAGTACCACACTTGGATTCCAACTTTGGGAATCAGCTACAGTTTAGCGATCGATGGTTTATCGTTACCGCTGCTTGCACTGAGTAGCTTGATTACGATCATCGTCGCTTCTAGTGGTGAAG
>JADEXW010000501.1 GCA_015206935.1 Pseudanabaenaceae cyanobacterium LEGE 13415
GTCTATCAGTGTGATTCAACCCGACAACCCGCAGTATCAATATCGGCAGGAACGGGTTATGAATCCTGAGCAATTTACCCAAGTGTTTGAAGCGATTTTAGAAGGTAAGTACTCTTGGGCTTGTGTTTTGACACTTAAATTCACTGGCTATAATCCGTTGCACTACATTCCTTACCGGACGTACAAGCGACTGATCAAAGAAAATAGCCGCAGATCGAAGCTTCAAAAAGAGTCGATCGAAAGTTCTCACGATCTAGCTTCTGAAGTGTGTCCCTGCACGATTTCCCCCAACTCCAGTCAGCCATCGAACCAAAAAACCGTGGACTATTTCTCCACCGCTAAGTGATTTAGGGTAATGAATTTACTCATTGCAATCTCTGATTACTTTTGCGATTTTTAATCGATCTGGAATAAATCTTTTATAGTAATTACTTGCTTGGCGAAAAGTGTTTTATCTTTTCGCCATATTGTGTTGAAAAAGTGCTTAAACTCGTATTCTTTATCAGTATTTTTTCTAGCTTCGCGTGTATTTTGATTGAATTTGCAAAATTGTAATTATCGTTGTCATTTGTTTAAAGACTCCATAAAGCCAGTTTGTCTACTGGCATATCTTTATTTAAACCCAGTATTATCACTCCATTGCTACTATTACTAATTCAATTTGAGTTCTAATGCTTGAACACCATCATTCATCAACTTAAATGTTTACGAAGCCTGATGAATTGCGGTTGAACTAAATATTGGAATTGTTGCTTAAATACTAGAGACGGTGAAGCTAATCATGGAGCATCGCGTTAACATTCACAGAGCCACACAAGTGAGCCGAGCTTTGAAACTCGTTCCAGTTCCGCTAATGACCTTGATGGGTTCAACTCATACAAACGGATTGTTGAAACCATCTGGAACGATTTTGGAGCAAATTGAAGTTCAACAGTTTGAGTTAGGCGACGAAATCTTCAAAGTTGAGACCGGAACGAACACGATCGAGCAATCTGAACTGTATATCGTTTGTCGGGGTGCAGTACGATTGCTTTGCACAGAACCAGATCGCAACCGCAAGCTAACCGTAGATTTACTCGAAATCGGTGCATCGTTTGGATTGGATCAGTGGTTTTATTCTGAACGATTGGCATATGAAGCGATCGCGGCAACACCTTGTCAAGTTGCTCGTATTCCAGAGCAAACACTCTGTGCTTTGTTTCAACAGTTTCCACAACTCAAAAATCAAATCGCGCAGCAGGTAGAACAGCGAGAACGATTGATTTTCTTCAGAAGTTTGGCTCACTTTTACTCGGTATCTAGTCGGCAACTAAAGTACTTGTTTCTTCCGCAGTTAATCGAGCAGAAGATTAGTGCAGGAACAGGTTTAAATCAATTTACTGCGGAACATTTGGGTCAATTTTGGCTGCGGAGTGGCGAGATTGTTAGCGAGAAAGAGATTGCACCGATGCCGGGTGAGAGTTGGGGATATTTCGGACGATCGCCCACGGATTGGATTGCTGCAACGGATCTTGTGCTTTATTACATGCCATTAGAGCAGTTAGAAGCCACCAATTTATTGGGCTTTCTCTAATAGTGCGGAACTACCCCTGAAGATTTTATTGCACCTCTGTTGTGATTCTGATTGTCTAGAAAATTGCTTCAAAAACGGCTGTCGATCGATTACTAGAT
This sequence comes from Pseudanabaenaceae cyanobacterium LEGE 13415, assembly GCA_015206935.1. Classification (GTDB taxonomy): domain Bacteria; phylum Cyanobacteriota; class Cyanobacteriia; order Leptolyngbyales; family Leptolyngbyaceae; genus Leptolyngbya. The sequence goes on from JADEXW010000501.1 coordinate 1,672, forward strand.
GAATGCGATCGAGTCGAGCGGGGATAATGGTGTCGCGCTGTTTCATGACTAAATTGAACTGTGAGGTCAGGTGAAAGAACTTGTAAGCATAGCTTAACGAGATCAAGCACAAACATCATGCCAGTTTGCCATACAAACTATAGAGTGTTTACTTATCTTTCCACGATTGCTACACCTGATTGTCAATGGGCAAAATGGCAAGATCTCATCATTCACTGCTTGCTACAGTGCTTACAAATCAGAAATCAGTCTGGCGATCGAGAGTTCGCCGCTTTAGCTTTTCCGTTGGTCTTGATCAAGACTATGGAGTGATCTATGGAACTACAACAATATTGGTTAGTCCTGAAACGTCGTTGGTTGCCAGCTAGCGCTGCGTTTGTTCTCGTATCTACGTTTACGGGAGTTGCATTCATTCGACAAGAGCCAATCTTTGAAGCTCAAGGTAAGCTACGATTCAAGGCTGCTGATACAACGGCATCGCTGACTGGAGTGGCTGCCGATCGAGCCTCGTTAGCTCCATTAGTTGATGGCACAAATCCAATGACGACTGAGATGGAAGTCATTCGCTCAGTCCCGATCGTGCAAGCCACGATTAAACAATTAGAGTTAAAAAATGAAGACGGTGAGCTACTGACTCATAGTCAATTTTTGCGACGCTTAACTTTAACGAATCTGCGCGGTACGGATGTGCTGCAAATCTCGTTTCAATCAGATGATTCAGAACTAACAAAGCGAGTTGTAGATACTTTGATGTCGCTCTATTTGCAACATCATTTACAGGATCATCGAGCGGAAGCGGTTGCAGCCCGAAAGTTCATTGAGCAACAGTTACCGGACGCAGAAGCAAATGTGCGAAAAGCAGAAGCAGACTTGCGCCAATTTAAAGAAACGAACCAAGTTGCTGCATTAGATGAAGAAGCACGAGTTGCGGTTGAGGAAATGGGAGAACTTCAACGGCGGGTTGCAGATGTGCGATCGGAGTTAGCGAGCGCTGATGCTGAGACGAATTCTTTCGGTGAACAGTTGCAGATGAATCCGCGTGAAGCTCTAGTGATGGCGGCTCTAAGTCAATCGACAGGGGTGCAAGAAGCATTACGGGCATTGCAGACGGTGGAATCACAACTGGCAACAGAACGGGCACGATTTACAGAGACTCATCCTGCGGTTGAGGCTTTGTTAGTTCGCAAAGCTAACTTGCAAGCGGTGTTGGATAGTCGTATTGCTGAAACTGTAAATGGTGAAACGCTGAAGGAGAATCCCAATCTGCAAATGGGCGATCTGCAACCTGCACTGATCGGGGATTATGTCAGAACAGAGGTGCGCCGTAGAGGGCTTGCTCAACAAGCGAATCTCTTAGCTTCCGCAGGTAGCGCTTACCAGAAAAGAATTAATCAGCTTCCTCGATTAGAGCAAGTTCAACGGGAACTCACAAGACAACTTGAAGCAGCACAAACGACTTATTCACAGTTGTTGCAGCGATTCCACGAAGTTCGAGTTGCGGAAAATCAGAATGTTGGAAATGCCCGAATCATTCAGCAAGCCTTTATTCTCGATCGACCGATCGCACCACGATTAGAATCTTATCTAGCCTTGGGTGGCGTTGCGGGAGTCGTTTTTGCGATCGCGACTGCATTAGTTCTTGACAACAAAGATAAGTCAATTCGTACTGTTAAGGCAGCTCGTGATTTGTTTGGCTATACCTTGTTAGGGGTAATTCCGTTGCATCGTCAGCCGAGAAAGCTCGCTTGGGGTGAAGATATTGATCAACCTTGGGCAGAAGTGGTGGTGCAAACTTTACCGCGTTCCCCGATTAGTGAAGCTTATCGAATGTTGCAAGCGAACTTGAAGATGCTGAGTTCGGATCAAGTTGTCAAAACGATCGTTGTAACCAGTACGGTTCCAAACGAAGGAAAATCAACCGTTGCAGCGAATTTGGCGGCAGCGCGGGCACAATCGGGTCAGCGAGTGTTGTTGATTGATGCAGATATGCACCGTCCCCATCAGCACCATTTTTGGAATGTGGTGAATGATGTGGGATTGAGCAATATTATTGTTGAGCAGACTGAACCTAGAGCAGTTGTGAAGCATATTACTGCGAATCTGGATGTGCTAACGGCGGGTGTCCTGCCTCCAAATCCGGCAGTTCTGCTTGATTCTCAGCGTATGGCATCGCTGCTTGAGCAATTTGCCGAGTATTATGATTTTGTGATCATCGATACGCCTGCATTTAATGTTGCATCAGAGGTTCAGGCAGTTGGAAGGATGTCAGATGGGATTGTGTTAGTGACTCGTCCGGGTGTGGTGGATGCGGCGAATGCTGAATTTACGAAGGAGCGGCTGGAACAATCTGGACAAAGAGTATTAGGTCAGGTTGTGAATGGCGTGATCTTTAAGAATGAGCCATACAGTTACTATCATTTCTTGCAGAATTACTACGGTGAGGAAGTTGAAGAGGCAACATCGGTTACAACCAGAGTTTGATTCACACCAGAAGCAGGTCGATATAAGCGCCAAGAGCTGAACAACGATTGTTTGGCTCTTTTTCTTTGGAAGGGCTGGGCAAAATGGCAAGATTTCTAGTATCTGTGCTTGGTACGGTAGTTGCATTGAAGTGATTCGTGACTGCTACAGGTTTTGATCGCCTTCTAAAC
>JADEXW010000502.1 GCA_015206935.1 Pseudanabaenaceae cyanobacterium LEGE 13415
ATTAAGCATGATTGTGCAAGCATCCTAGAATTTCGGAAGATTGGTAATGCTTTTGTGAACAAAATTGGGGAAGTCGTTGAACTGGAAGAAACCTATGTCTTTCCTTTGCTCAAAGGTTCGGATGTTGCTCAAGGTCGCGTTCAAACAACAGATAGATATGCTCTTGTCACTCAAAAGTTTGTTGGCGAGTCTACGGAAGAAATTAGAGAGATCGCTCCTAAAACCTGGCAATATCTCGAATCACATATAGATGAATTTAATAGCAGAAAGAGCAAGATATATCAGAACAGTCCTAAGTTCTCTATCTTTGGAGTTGGAAGTTATACTTTTGCGCCTTGGAAAATTGCAATTTGTGGGCTGTATAAAAGGCTTGAGTTCAAATTAGTTGGTTCAATCTTAGGTAAACCCGCTGTTTTTGATGATACGGTCTATCTTCTTAGCTTTGAAGATCAACAAGCAGCGCTCAAACTTTACAGTTTTCTGTCCTCTCCTTCAGCCATTGAGTTCTATTCTTCTCTAATTTTTTGGGACGAGAAACGCCCGATTAAATCTACTATTCTGAATAGTCTAGATTTGGAAGCATTACTTGAAATGAATCATGTCGATACTTCACATGCTTCCAAATTGAGGCATTAGACTTTCTGAAATCGTACTTTTAATCCATCTTTCGGGCAACAAGTCGGGATCAGGACAGGCTTAAAACTTTGATTCGGTAAAAGCTCCCAAGTATAGCGCTTCTCAAAAAACTTCGGATCAATCAGAAACTCTAGCGTTTCACCGAATCAGCGGCAGCCCAAAATTTCCGGGAGGTAAAGGAAGCATCGTGATTTCTTTAGGTTTCAGAACAGCGATCGTAAATACTATAGAGGAAACACTTGAATCTGGAACTGCGATGTCTCCTCGTGTGATTTGTTTAGGTGAAATTTTATTCGATCGCATCTCGAATCAGCCGGGATCGCCGCTTGAAGCTGTGACCTCTTGGACTTCCTATCCAGGGGGCGCTCCTGCGAATGTTGCCTGTGCGCTGACCAAATTGGGTACACCAAGCGCGTTCGTCGGCTGTGTGGGCGAAGATGAACTCGGTCGATCGCTAATCGATTTGCTCAATACAATCCAAGTCGATACTAGCGGCGTTCAAACCTATCCTGCACCCACCCGAACTGTTTTAGTATTGCGATCGGAAACAGGCGATCGAAGTTTTGTAGCCTTTGGAGATCAACGCGATACGACGGAATTTGCAGATACGCATTTGAAAGCTGATCGCATTCCGGTTGAACTCTTTCAGCACGCAGATTATTTGGTCATTGGAACTTTATTGCTCGCTTATCCCGAAAGTCGAGCCTCGATCGAACGGGCGCTTGAACTCTGTGAACAGTTCTTTGTGAAAGTTGTTTTAGATGTAAACTGGCGACCTGTGTTCTGGAACGATCAAAGCATTGCACCTAGGATGATTCATGACGTGATCAAACGAGTGGATTACTTGAAACTTGCAGAAGAAGAAGCAGAATGGTTGTTTGAGACGACTGATCCCGGTGTGATTGCTCATCGAGTTGAAAGCTTAGAAGGCGTACTCGTGACTGCGGGAGAGAAGGGATCTGCCTATTGTCTAAGTCAGAAAGAAGGGAAAGTTCCAGCGTTCTCGATCGAGGTTGAAGATACGACAGGTGCAGGCGATAGTTTCTTAGCGGGATTTGTGCATCAACTTTGCCAACATCAACTGACCGAAGTAAAACAAGATGCCGATCGAATCGTTCGGTATGCGAGTGCAGCAGGAGCATTAACAACGATGAGACCTGGCGCGATCGATGCTCAACCCACAGGTGCAGAAGTGGATGCGTTTCTATTTCTAGAAAATCAGGAGAATTCAAACAATGGGTGTTGAAATTGAGCGAAAATTCTTAGTTAAAAATGATCAATGGCGGAAGCTTGCTGAGGGTGAACTTTATCGGCAAGGCTACATTCCGACACTTGAAAGTACTGTAAGAATTCGAGTGATTCGCGATCGCGGTTTCATTACCATTAAAGGTAGAACACAGGGCATTTCTCGTGCAGAGTATGAGTATGAGATCCCTCTAGAAGATGCTACACAGATGTTAGATACCTTGTGCAAGCCACCTTTGATTGAGAAGCATCGCCATAAGATTGAACTGAATGGCTTAGTGTGGGAAGTCGATGAATTTTTGGGCGCAAATCGGGGATTAACGATCGCAGAAGTTGAACTGAAAAGCGCAGATCAATCGATCGATCTTCCTGATTGGATTGGGGAAGATGTTTCTCATGATCCGCGCTACTACAATTCCAATCTTGCACAGCATCCTTATACCACTTGGTAGTGCTATCGACTCCAAGCAACATAAGGTAATTTTGCTGCGGTTGCCTGAATTTGCTCTGCTTGGGATACTAACTGACCACACGCATCCCAAGTTCCAGAAGTCAGCATTTGACGCGCTCCAGAAGGTATCGAAAGGTCAGCCTCAAATGATCCACACCGGACTTTCATTTGATCTAAATCAACCAACACTTCCGCCTGTGGATCAGTCTCAACTAACTTTTGAAGTTGGCTGGTCACACTCGGATCAGCCGTAATACACGGAATTCCGATCGCAACACAGTTCCCAAAGAAAATCTCCGCAAAACTCTCACCAATGATCGCTTGAATGCCCCATTTCGCGATCGCTTGGGGTGCATGTTCCCGACTCGATCCGCATCCAAAGTTTCCATTCACAATCAGAACAGTTGCACCCTGATATTGCGGCAGATCAAACGGATGTTGTCCTTGCAGTTGAGTTCGATCGTCTGCGAATACTTGCGCTCCTAATCCATCAAACGTGACACAGCGGAGAAATCTTGCCGGAATAATGCGATCGGTATCAATGTCATTCCCGACCAAAGGAATTCCACGTCCTGTAATTGTTTTAACTTCGCTCACCATATTTGTTTTGCCTGTTTCACTGTTGTCTATTCTCGCATTTCTCTAACGCTGATGAAAAATTGAATCAACTGTACTATAGTGAGTGGAAAGCAGATCGTTGCAGGAGATTCCGCATCATGGTGACTCAGCAGCAGAAACCCGCATCTGGTGAGGTGTTTTACCCGGAGAGTGACGGCAAACCGATGGCGGACAATACGAAGCAATTTCGCTGGATTGTGGTGATTGAGCAGAATCTAGAATGGCTGTTTGCGGATAATCCCAATGTTTTTGTAGCGGGTGACTTACTTTGGTATCCAGTTGAGGGAAATAATCGGCTGAGTACTGCGCCTGATGCGATGGTTGTGTTTGGTAGACCGAAAGGTGATCGCGGTTCTTATCAGCAATGGAAAGAAGACAATCTTCCGCCGCAAGTTGTATTTGAGATTTTGTCTCCCAGCAATACCCAGCCTGAAATGGAACGAAAATTGCTGTTCTATCACACTTACGGAGTGGAGGAATACTATGTGTACGATCCCGATCGCATTCAGTTGAGTGGATGGCAGCGAGCGGAAGATGGATTACTCGATCGAATTGATTCAATGTCTGGTTGGATCAGTCCCCGATTAGGAATTCGATTTGAATTAGGGACGGAGCTGCAACTTTATCGCCCGGATGGAACACCGTTTTTCTCATTTGCTGAGATTAATCAATTGCTCGATCAGGAACGGCAACGAGCAGACCGAGCAGAACAGCAACTAGAACAGGAAAGGCTTCGATCGCAACAAATGGCAGAACGACTTCGATCGCTGGGCATCGATCCAGATGCACTCTAGTAAAACTTCACCAACTTCAAACAGTTTTGACCTTCATGAGAGCAGAGATAGTCAATCTGCCAACTGTGTTGATCTCGGAGCTTCTTGAACAATGATGCGCCCCAGTGTGCCTCGTGTTCGAGCGGCTCAGGATACTCTTGCTCGACTCGATCGATTAACGCCGCTAAATCAAACGGCGATCCTTGATCCCAAACTCGAATTTCTAAACGATCTGAGTAAATCCCTGCTTCCAATTTGATGGGGGTTTGTTTCGGTAACTGTTCATGTGCGTGTTGAACTGCATTGGTGAATCCTTCTACTAGCGCAATCTGTCCTTGGAGCCAAATCGCTTGAGATACGGGAGCGCGTTGAAATGCAGCAAACCATGAAAGAATGCGCGAGATTGCAGTTAAATCCGTTTGAGCAATCAATCGATCGAAGTGAATCACACCGTCTGTAGATGCAAGATTGTTCATGGTGGATGCACTCCTGACATTTTTAAAACGCACTATCTTTCTTAAACAAAATCACAATTGTTTTTAAGATTAGTTGCAGATCATACTTCAGAGACCAGCGTTCTTGATACCGCAAATCTAACT
>JADEXW010000503.1 GCA_015206935.1 Pseudanabaenaceae cyanobacterium LEGE 13415
CACTAAGTCCGAAACTCCGCCAACATCACAAGCAATCATCGGAGTTCCACAAGCCAGACTTTCTTGAAGCACGAGCGGTAAGTTATCTGCACGAGTCGGAAACACAAACAAATCTGCGGCTGAATATACGATCGCTTTTAATGCTTCATCTTGAATATATCCGAGTGCAATTGTTTCAATTCCAATCTCTGGTACTGACCCACTTCCTAACATTAATAACACCGTTTCAGCTTTGAGCGATTCGGGTAACTGTTGCAGTGCAGCAAACAATAAATCTCCACCTTTGCGCCACTCCTGAAGATGCGTTGCCACAAACAATAAAACGTTCTTCCCTTTCGGAATGTGCAATCTCGATCGACAGTGTTTTGGATCTAAGGGTTGATAGATATCTGTGTCAATTCCATAAGGAATGTGATGCACTGCAAAGTGCTGGAACAAAGGGCTTTCTCTTGCAACCGAAGCGAGCCATCGACTGGGAGCAACAATGGTTAAATTTGCTCTTTTGTATGTCCACTGTTTGAGCTTCCATTCCCACCGAGTTCGATCGCGCTTCATCGGTGGAAAGATTTCTAGATCTGGACAATGACCGCATCCAATTTTCCAGCGATCGCATCCGAAGCTAAAGGAACAATGTCCCGTGATCGACCACATATCATGCAGGGTTAGCACTGCGGGTTTGGTTTGGGTTAAATGTGCGATCGCCAGATAGTTAAAGTACCCGTCATGTAGGTTATGAAAGTTGATCACATCCGCAGATTGATAGACCGGATGATGTTTTAGTTTGAAGGTTGATAAGAGATGAATCTGCGTCAGTCCGAATGAATCAGTGAAGCGCTGAATTCGTTTCTCAGTGCGGGATGCAGCAGGAATAACAGAAACGCGATCGCTGTTTGTTTCTTTACGGCTCACGAGGAATCGAGAGTCAATATTTTGTTGAAGTAGTGCTTGATGGAGACGGTTTGCAGCGATCGCGGCTCCTCCTGCAATATCTTTCTGATGAATGTGGAGAACTTGCATGAAGATACTGTGATCAGCTTTTTTGAGCGATCGACAATCTCAAATTCAATTGATCTAAAAGCTCAACCAGCATCAATAATTCTGGCATTTCTCCATCATTTAGCAACTCGTAGCATTGTTGCCATTTTGAAGCTTCTTCTGATTCCGTCAATTGAACACGAGCCTCAGCCACATTTTTCAAAGCTAAACGAATATGTTGCGGGTCGCCATCTTCTAAAACAGAATCCAAATATGCTGCCGCTTCTTCTGGATCTCTCAAAGAATCAATAAGAAAGGTATGGTAGCTTTTAGTCGTTGGCATTGGCTTGAAAATTACTCCAATACTGCTTTGCTACTAGGATATCTCGATCTTGAGTGCTTTTGTCCCCAGCGCACAAGAGTACTACGATCGTCGCTCCAGATTCAGCAAAGTAAATCCGATAACCAGGTCCGTAATCGATCCGAAGTTCAAGAACACCGGAGCCAACCGATTTGTAGTCACCTAAATTTCCCATCTCGACACGATCGAGCCGCTTTCTAATCCGAATTCGAGCCTGTCGATCGCGCAACCCAGAAAACCAAGTCTCAAAAGGACAATCTCCCTGATCAGTGACATACAAAACCAGTTCTCTAGGCTGCGCTTCCACAGGTTACAACGGGCGATACACGCGGTAGTTAATGTCTGGGAAGATATTGTCGATCGCTTCGACTTTCTCAATCCAACCCGAATCCACTTTGCCGTGGTTCAGATCCTCATACAGCTTGTTGAATCGCATTAAATGCGATCGAGTTCTTCTCACCGCATAAGGAACCATCGTCCCAGTTCGCATGATAAATGCCCAGTCGGAAGATTGTGCTAACAATAATTCTCGTGCGGCTTGATTCAAAGCTTTCCATTCCAACTCATCCGCAGGCTCGCGTTTTGCTAATTCAATCATCCGTTCTGCGGCTTTGTGCAAGTGCGGATAGATCCAAGCATTCGTCTCATTCAGCCAATATTCGTGGAAACCTTTGTAACCCCAACTCGATTGAGAGGGGCGGCAAACTTGCTGAGTTGGGTGCTTTCTCAGATAGTCTGCTAAATGCGTCATCTCAAACGTCTCTTGATCAAACCAAGCTTTGCGGAAGAGATAGTCAATGAACATCGGACCTTCATACCACCAGTGACCGAATAGCTCTGCATCATAGGGCGAAACAATGATCGGTGGACGGTGCATGATGCCGAATAAATGTTCAACTTGACGTTCCCGGTTATAGACAAAGTTCGCTGCATGTTCCGTCGTTTTTTGCCGCGCCCAGTACGGATCGTAAAGCTGTTTATCGCCCAGTCCTAACCCTTTACCCGTAATCTTGTGGTACTTGATGCCAACATTCTTTCGCTGACCATTCGGCATAACATACGGCTTGATATATTCATAGTCCGCATCCCAACCTAAATCGCGATAGAACTCTCGATATTCCACGGCTCCAGGATAGCCCACTTCCGAAGACCAAACCTGCTGTGAGGATTCATGATCGCGTCCGAATGCAGCGACTCCTGCTTCTGTAAAAATCGGTGCATAGCTTCCATAGCGGGGACGGGGACGTGCATAGAGAATTCCGTGTCCATCGGTGAGGAAGTAGCGCAATCCCGCATCAGCAAGCATCCGTTCTACGCCTTCGTAGTAAGCACATTCTGGAAGCCAAATCCCTTTTGCGGGGCGACCAAACGTTTTTTCATAATGCTCACAAGCGACCTGAATCTGCGCCCAAACTGCTTGGGGGTACATCTTCATCAGCGGTAAGTAACCGTGAGTTGCACCGCAGGTAATGATTTCGAGATTGTTGGAATCGAGAAACTGTTTGAACGCGGTAATTAAATTACGATCGTACTTTTCCCAGGTGTTGCGAACCGCATTGAATTCCTTAGCGTTATGCTCTGCCAGATATTTCATGTGACCGGAATGAGCATGACGCTCAACTTCCAGTTCTGCTAATTCTTCGAGTTTTGATAAGTGTTCGTCGTAGCGCTCTTGGAGCAGCGGATCTGCCAACATCGAACAGAGTGGCGGGGTCATGCTCATCGTGATTTTGAAGTCTACGCCATCGCGTTTTAAGCCTTCAAACACCTGAATTAATGGAATATAAGTTTCGGTAATCGCCTCATAGAGCCATTCTTCTTCTAGAACGAAATCGCTTTCCGGGTGACGCACGAACGGCAAATGGGCGTGAAGCACGAGGGCAACATATCCGATACTCATAGGACTTCTTATCGGTAAGTGGGCGGGGATCAGTTGCCAAAATTGTAAAGCAAAATTGCAGAGAATATCGTGAATTCTAATACTTTACAGTAGGGGTCAAAAAATAATCCTTCCTTTAGCTTGTTCTCGGCTAAAGGAAGGTTCTCAAAGATATTGGGTGCAGACTATTAGCGATAGTCTGCTTCGTCGGCTGGATCGCCATAGGGATCTTGGCTAGCAGGCATGACATCGCCATATCCTTGATTGTATTGATCTGCTGGATCGCCATAGGGATCTTGGCTAGCAGGCATGACATCGCCATACCCATATTGACCTGCTGGATCACCGTAAGGGTCTTGGCTAGCAGGAATCACGTCGCCGTATTGACCTGCTGGATCGCCGTAGGGATCTTGACTGGCAGGCATGACATCGCCATATCCTTGGTTGTATTGATCTGCTGGGTCGCCGTAAGGATCTTGACTTGCGGGACGGGGGCGGCGTTCTTGTTCATCAGCGTGATCATTGCCTAAAACCGCATCTGCAACTCTTCTGAAAATATCGTCAACCATGATCTAACTCCGTAAAAAGTGTTGAATAAACTAGAAATTTGCCGATCGCGCTTCGGGCAAAGTGGTTAAGTCGCGTCCCGTCGATCGATTGTTGTAGCCCTGAAATTCTTGGTATCGCTGCGCTTCTTCTGCCGGAACTTGAATGCCACCCTGCGGCGGTGTGACCCAATGCACGCGCTTCTGAGCATCGCGGTAGTAGACTCGCCCATTTCTTGACAGATAGTATTGCGGTTCAGCGTTCTTTGCGGCTTGGGATTTCTTGTGCTGGTTGTAGATGTAGTACAACGCCGCTGCACCTGCCAGGGTTACGACTGCTTTTTGCGTGTTGGTTAACCCTTGCTTTTTCGGGCGCTGTGCGGTGTTTGGTGCAGTGGTGGGAGCCGCGATCGTTCTAGAATCATCAACTGCTGCCCGATTTCCACCTCCCCCACAAGCGACAAGCGAAGGAACGAGCAATAAACTGGAAAGTACCCAGGATACCGCTTTTGCTCCATATTGAGACTTGAAT
>JADEXW010000083.1 GCA_015206935.1 Pseudanabaenaceae cyanobacterium LEGE 13415
GTCGGTTTTATTGCAGATCAGAAAGGTCGAAATAGCCACGATTTGATGGAAAAGGCGCTGGCTGCACTCGCTTGCTTGGAACATCGCGGCGGATGTAGCGCGGATCAGGATTCCGGTGATGGCGCGGGACTGATGGCGGCAATTCCGTGGGAGATTTTGAATCAGTGGGCAAGCGATCGAGGGGTCACTTTGACTCCCGATCATGTCGGTGTGGGCATGGTGTTTTTGCCGCAAGATAGCGCGATCGCATCCGCAGTTAAGACGATCGCAGAAAAGATCATCGCTGAAGAAGGTTTAACGCTTCTAGGCTGGCGAACTGTCCCAGTTAAGCCTGAAATTCTCGGTGTTCAAGCGCGGGAAAATCAGCCGCAAATCGAGCAATTATTAGTTAAATCTGATGCTCTCAGTGGCGAAGAGTTGGAGCGCAAGCTTTATCTAACTCGGAAGCAAATCCATCGAATTTTGGCAGAGCAAGCAAAGCCTGGATTTGATGAATTGTATGTTTGCTCGTTCTCGACTCGCACGATCGTTTATAAAGGCATGGTGCGATCGGCAATTTTGGGCGAGTTCTACCAAGATCTGCAAAATCCGAACTACAAGACTTCGTTTGCCTTATATCACCGTCGGTTCAGTACGAATACAATGCCGAAATGGCCACTTGCCCAACCAATGCGGCTTCTGGGTCACAACGGCGAAATCAATACGCTGTTGGGCAACGTCAACTGGATGAGAGCGCGGGAAGCAGATTTGGCACATGAATTTTGGAGCGATCGTATCAATGCCCTGAAGCCAACCGTGAACTCGAACAATAGCGATTCTGCCAACTTGGATAACGTGATGGAGCTGCTTGTGCGCTCTGGACGTAGCCCTGTTGAAGCGCTAATGATCACGGTTCCAGAGGCTTACAAGAATCAGCCAGAACTTGCAGATCATCCTGAAATTGTGGACTTTTATGAGTATCACAGCGGCATTCAAGAAGCGTGGGATGGTCCAGCTTTACTCGCATTTTGTGATGGAAAAGTTGTTGGGGCAACGCTCGATCGAAATGGTCTGCGTCCCGCCCGTTACACGATTACGCGCGATGGTTATCTCGTCGTTGCTTCAGAAGCAGGGGTTGTTGATATTCCAGAAGCCGAAGTGCTTGAAAAAGGGCGCTTAGGCCCTGGGCAAATGATCGCATTCGATTTGCAAACGTTGGAAGTTCTGAAGAACTGGGAAATTAAGCAGCGGGTTGCGAAAACTCAGCCTTATGGAGGGTGGCTGAAACAGAATCGGAAAACACTGCGATCGCAAGAATATCTAGAAGCTTCCCAACTCGATCAGCAATCTCTTCTAACGCATCAAACCGCATTCGGTTACACCTTGGAAGATGTGGAAATGGTCATCCAAGATATGGCGGCACAAGGAAAAGAGCCGACTTTCTGTATGGGGGATGACATTCCTCTAGCAGTGTTATCTGAGCGTCCTCACTTGCTGTATGACTATTTCAAACAGCGGTTTGCTCAGGTAACAAATCCACCGATCGATCCGCTCCGTGAAAAGCTCGTCATGTCTTTAACGATGCAGCTTGGAGAACGTGGAAACCTGCTTGAAACCAAGCCCGAAGGTGCTAATTTGTTCCTGTTAGATTCTCCTGTTCTAACTGAACCGGAACTTGATCAAATTCGCAATTCTGGTCTTGAAACTGCAAATCTTTCGACCTTGTTTGAAATTGCTGCGGGACCGGAAGGGCTGAAAGCTGCGGTTCAGAATTTGTGCGATCGAGCAGCAGAAGCGGTGAGATCGGGTAAAAAGATTTTGGTATTAAGCGATCGCTTAGATCAATCTAGCAATGTCACTCAATTAACTACGGATCAAAGCTACATTCCGCCTCTGTTAGCTGTTGGAGCCGTTCACCATCATCTGATCCGCCAAGGACTTCGGATGAAAGCGTCTCTGGTTGTGGATACCGCTCAAGCTTGGAGTACTCATCATTTCGCTTGCTTGATTGGTTATGGTGCAAGTGCAGTTTGTCCTTATCTGGCATTAGAATCCGTTCGTCAGTGGTGGGCGGATTCTAAAACTCAAAGCTTGATGGAACGCGGCAGGATTAAGGCTGCGAGTTTAACGGCTGTGCAAGCGAACTTCCGTAAAGCGATCGAAGATGGTCTCCTCAAGATCCTTTCAAAGATGGGCATCTCGTTGCTATCGAGCTATCAAGCGGCGCAGATCTTTGAAGCGATCGGGATTGGTGGTGATCTGCTGAACTTAGCATTCTTTGGAACTGCATCGCGGTTAGGTGGATTAACGATCGCAGAACTCGCCCAAGAAATTCTCTCGTTCCATAGTCGCGCTTTCCCAGAGCTGACCACGAAAAAGCTGGAAAACTTTGGCTTTGTTCAGTACCGTCCGGGTGGTGAATATCACATGAACAGCCCGGAACTCGCGAAACACCTACATCAGGCTGTTAGAACCAATAGCTTTGATCACTACGATCTGTATCAGAAGCATTTAGCGAATCGTCCGATCACAGCGTTGAGAGATTTGCTCGACTTCAAGAGCGATCGCAATTCGATCTCGATCGACGAAGTTGAATCCGCGACCGAAATCGTGAAGCGCTTCTGTACCGGAGGAATGTCTCTAGGTGCATTGTCTCGTGAAGCACATGAAGTATTAGCGATCGCAATGAACCGTTTGGGTGGTCGATCGAACTCTGGTGAAGGTGGAGAAGATCCCGTTCGCTACAAAGTTCTAGACAAAGTGGAAGAGGGAGTTTCGCCGCTCTTACCGCATTTGAAAGGGCTGAAGGTCGGAGATACTGCAAACTCTGCAATCAAACAAGTCGCCTCTGGTCGCTTTGGTGTGACTCCTGAATATTTGATGAGCGCGAAGCAAATCGAAATTAAGATGGCTCAAGGCGCGAAACCGGGTGAAGGTGGACAATTGCCAGGACCAAAAGTGAGTCCTTATATTGCAATGTTGCGTCGATCGAAGCCTGGAGTGACCCTAATTTCTCCGCCGCCGCACCATGACATTTATTCGATCGAAGATCTTGCCCAATTGATTTTCGATCTGCACCAAATCAATCCCACGGCTCAAGTCTCGGTGAAATTAGTTGCAGAAGTCGGGATTGGCACGATCGCGGCTGGTGTCGCCAAAGCAAACGCAGATATTATCCAAATCTCCGGTCACGATGGCGGTACAGGCGCATCTCCTCTTAGCTCGATCAAACACGCGGGAAGTCCTTGGGAATTGGGCTTAACTGAAGTGCATCGGGTTCTGATGCAGAATCAATTGCGCGATCGGGTAATCCTCCGCGTCGATGGCGGTATTAAAGCAGGCTGGGATGTCGTGATGGCTGCACTGATGGGCGGTGAAGAATTTGGATTTGGCTCGATCGCGATGATTGCTGAAGGTTGCATCATGGCTCGAATCTGTCATACCAATAGCTGTCCAGTCGGAGTTGCAAGCCAGAAGGAAGAACTTCGGAAGCGCTTCCCTGGAACACCAGAGCATGTAGTTAACTTCTTCTTATTTGTTGCGGAAGAAGTGAGATCGCTCTTAGCTCGTTTGGGCTACAAATCGCTCAATGAAATTATCGGACGTGCTGACCTGCTGAAGATGCGTGAAGGTGTGAGTTTGACCAAGACTCAAATGCTAAATCTGGATTGTTTGACTCAGTTGCCTGATACCAAGAGCGATCGTTCTTGGCTGAATCATGAAGCCGTTCACAGCAATGGTGTTGTTCTTGATGATCAAATTCTGAGTGATGCGGATGTTCAAGCTGCAATCCAGAATCAAGGTGAAGTGGCTCATTCGATCCATGTGATCAACACGGATCGAACGGTCGGAACTCGAATTGCGGGAGCGATCGCGAAGCAGTACGGTAACTCCGGTTTCGGTGGTCAAATCACCCTGAACTTTACCGGAAGTGTCGGACAAAGCTTTGGGGCATTTAACTTACCTTGTATGACGCTGAACTTAGTTGGGGAAGCGAACGACTATGTAGGCAAAGGAATGCACGGAGGTACGATCGCGATCAAACCTACATCCGAAGCGACTTATGATCCTTCTCAAAACGTGATCATCGGTAACACTTGCCTCTATGGTGCAACGGGTGGAAGACTCTTCGCGAATGGACAAGCTGGAGAACGCTTCGCTGTCCGAAACTCACTTGCTGAAGCAGTTGTCGAAGGAGTGGGTGATCACTGTTGCGAATACATGACAGGCGGTGTAGTTGTTGTCCTCGGTCGTGCAGGTCGCAACGTTGGCGCAGGGATGACAGGCGGATTAGCTTACTTCTTTGATGAAGATGGCAGCTTCCAAGAGAAAGTCAATGCAGAGATCGTCAAAGTCCAGCGAGTGACTGCTCCTGCGGGTGAACAACAGCTAAAAGAACTGCTTGAGGCTCACGTAGAGTACACCGGTAGCCCGAAAGCGAAGGCGATCTTGGTGAATTGGTCGGAGTCGTTGCCGCAGTTCTGGCAAGTGGTTCCACCGTCTGAAAAGGATACACCTGAAGCGAATCCGGATGTCGAGAAAGTAGCGGTTTCGGCTTAGGGAAGAAAGAGCGATCGTATGAGTTATGCGATCGCTCCTTTTACAATGAATTTAAAGCGATCGCATTAAGCCATGAATGTTCCAGAAGCGAAACCGTCAATGCCTTCTAGTCTCTACAACACCGACTTCTATGCTTGGACACAAGAACAGGCAATACTCCTACAGAATCAACAATGGAGCCAGCTTGATGTGCCGAATCTGATCGAGGAGATCGAATCTTTGGGGAAACAGCAGCGTCAAGAACTTCGGAATCGCTTGAGTATTCTAATCGGGCATTTGCTGAAATGGCAGTATCAATCTCAAAAGCGTAGCCGTAGCTGGTTGGCAACGATTCGGATTCAGCGATTAGATCTCAATGATTTGCTTGAGGAGAATCCGAGCTTGAAATCCTACCTTGAGGAAACGATCGAGAAAGCATACCTAAAAGGGGCTGAATTGGCAGTGAAGGAGACGGATTTACCGAGGCGTACTTTTCCGATCGAATATCCTTACAGTTTTGAGGAGATAATCAGCGATCGCTTTTACCCTGGTGAACCAAGCGAGTTAGTAGAGGATTAAAATTTGTCTTGCTCGATCGCTTTCCGTATCAGTGCAATATTATTGATCGCATCTGCAAAGCCTACAAGTTGAGAATCTAAAGCTTCTTTTGAGTTGATGTGAAAAACTAAGCAGCATCACTTGTAGGTGTAACTGAAAGCTTAAAGCCTAATTCGCTTAATACCTGCTGTAGAACGACAAAATCCAATTTAGTTTGCAGAGACTGGATTTTTTGAACTATTTCCTGATTTGAAGCAGTTTGTAAACGACTTAATCTAGCCTCAGCAACATCTCCTAATGCCGAAAGTAGCTCATCATAATCACGATCCTCTAAAACAGCTTCCAGATATGTCGCTGCCTCTTGAGGGTTTTTTAGGGACTCAATTAGATATGAATGCTAGTTCCTACTCGTTGGCATTTTCTCTCTGTTTGAGGTCAGTCCAAAACTCTTTGGGATTAGTGTAGACAGTTCTAATTAGAAGTTTTCCCGCAATAAACCCCGGTCTAACAACTTTTCCTTTGAAATGTCATGACTAAACGAGCATGGCAGGAATCGAACCTGCGACACCCAGAACCGGAATCTGGTGCTCTATCCCCTGAGCTACATGCCCTCTCGTTACTCTGTGAGTATAGCAAGAATTACGCCGATCGCACTACTTTAACCGTTGCAATCCGTCACGATTGCAACGGTTAAATCTCGAAATCCTAGGAAGCCACTTTCGCGGTCGCCCGTTGACGAGTTGGAGTCGCCTTCACCACAGCCGGGTCAGGATTCTGCATCAAGAATACGAGCAGCGGATTGCTCTGAAGCTCGCGCCGCAGCAAACGATGAATTTCACGCTCGATCTGAACTTGTAAGCCTGCCCAATCGATCTCAACTTGACCATTAAAGGTGCTGTAGAATTCATTCCAACGATCGCTTAACACGGTCTCGATCGATTCCTGAATCCTGCCTCTTAACTGCTCCGGATTCACCGAAGTCACGACACCGCGCAGATGCACATCAGGCTTCGCAAACAATCGACCCTCATTGGTAACAGTCGCCGCAACGGTAACAACTCCATCGCCTGCCAACTGTTGACGCTCTTTCAGAACGCGATCGTCAACCATGCCCGATCGAGAAGTATCCACCAGTTCGATACCTGCCTTAACTTTGCCAGCTTTGCTGATCGAATCTTTGGTTAACTCAACAACATCACCGTTGTCGATAATCACCATATTTTCAGCAGGAACGCCGACACTCTGAGCAGTCTGAGAATGTTTAATCAGCATCCGATGCTCGCCGTGGACAGGTAAGAAGAACTTCGGACGAGTCAGAGCTAACATCAATTTCTGATCTTCTTGGCAGCCGTGCCCGGAGACGTGAATGCCTTGCTCTTTGCCATAAACGACTTTCGCGCCGTTCATCATCAGTTTGTCGATCGTATTCACAACGGCGATCGTATTTCCAGGAATCGGGTTCGCAGAGAATACAACGGTGTCACCTTCGCGGATCTTCACTTGACGATGTTCACCGTTCGCGATTCGGGTCATGGCTGACATCGGCTCACCTTGCGATCCGGTCGTCAGAATCAAGACATTCTCATCCGGAGTCTTTTGAGCGACGTGCAGCGGTTGAAGTAAATCATCGCGACATTTGATGTAGCCAAGGTTTCGAGCATGAGCGATTACATTCAGCATCGATCGACCCAATACTGAAACGACGCGACCATGTTTTTCAGCAAGTTCGAGGATCATATTGATCCGGTGAACCGATGAAGCGAAGGTCGTGATCAGTAAGCGTCCTTTCGCTTGAGTGAAAACTCGATCGAGATTCGGAAACACGGCTCTTTCTGACGGAGTGAAGCCCGGAATCTCAGAATTTGTCGAATCGCTGATCAAGCAATGAACGCCTTTTTCACCGTATTCGGCTAAACGTTGCAGGTCGAACTTCTCACCATCGACGGGAGTATGGTCGAACTTAAAGTCTCCCGTGTGAATCACAACGCCAACTGGGGTGTGAATGGCAACGGTGAAACTATCTGCGATCGAGTGCGTATTCCGAATGAACTCAACGAAGAAATGCGTCCCAATGCGAACAATGTCGCGAGGGCGAACAGTACGAAGTTCAGTACGATCGGCAACTCCCGCTTCTTCAAGCTTGCCTTCGAGCAGTGCCAAAGCGAGACGCGGACCATACATCACCGGAATGTCTAGCTGTTTGAGATGAAAAGCAATACCGCCGATGTGGTCTTCGTGACCGTGAGTAATGATCATGCCCTTGATCTTTTCGCGGTTTTCGCGCAGATAGGTCATATCAGGCAGTACGATATTGACACCGTGCATTCCGTCGGTTGGGAAAGCCAGACCTGCATCAAGCAGAACAATTTCGTCGCCGTATTCAAACACGCAGGTATTCTTACCAATTTCGTGTAGTCCACCAAGCGGAATGATTTTGAGAGCGTTAGACGAGTTACTTTGAGTCATCAGTATCCTTCAGGTTTAAGAGAAAAACTGGGGGTTCAGCAGGGAGTGAAATTCCTGTGAACGTGAAAATATTCAGTTGTGCAGAAAACTTTAGGCGTGTACGGTTTGCAGTAAATTTAGATCCGCCATCACTTGCTTCACTTGGCGTTTCACATCATCATCAGGAGCGCAGAGCGGGAGGCGAAGTGTGTCAACTTGCCATCCTTGCAGGCTCAATGCAGCTTTAAGAGGAATCGGATTAGTCGTGACAAATAAAGCTTTAAACAATGGAAGTAGCTCTAAGTGAATCTGGGTCGCTTTCTGAACTTGACCCTTCTCGAATGCTTGGATCATTTGCTGTAATCGCGTTCCGACTAAATGGCTGGCAACGCTGACGACACCTTTTGCACCGATCGCTAACATAGGCAGGGTCAAAGAATCATCTCCGGAGTAGATCGCAAATTCTGGCGGGGTCATCCGTCGAATTTGGCTCACTTGATCTAGATTGCCACTCGCTTCCTTAATTGCAACAATATTCGGAACTTCTGAGAGTCGAGCCACGGTTTCAGGCTGTAGATTCTGGCTGGTACGTCCTGGTACGTTGTATAGCATTAATGGCAAGTCCGAGGATTGCGCGATCGCTCGGAAATGTTCGTACAGTCCTGATTGGGGTGGCTTGTTGTAATAAGGCACAACTTGTAGTGAGCCATCTAATCCTATTTTAGCGGCTTTTTTCGTTGCTGCGATCGCTTCGGATGTCGAGTTCGATCCGGTTCCTGCCATTACTTTCGCCCGTCCCGAAACCGTACTTCTCACGACTTGGAAGAGTTCAAATTCTTCATCCCAAGACAGCGTGGGCGATTCTCCGGTCGTGCCACAAACCACGATCGTATTCGTGCCCGTTTCCACGAGATGATTGGCTAACTTTTCTGTGATCGCGTAATCGACTGCTCCATCCGCTGTAAATGGCGTAATCATGGCAGTCAAAACAGTTCCAAAATTTACCACACTCTGTTTAAACTCCTCTCTATATATTTATTTCGTTGCTAAAGCAGGTTGAAGCAAGTTCTTTTCGATGAGTAATTCTGCAATTTGAATCGCGTTCAGTGCGGCTCCTTTGCGAATTTGATCCCCACACAGCCAAAGTTCTAGACCGTTCGGATTAGAGATATCTTGGCGAATCCGTCCCACTAAAACCTCATCCTTTCCGCTGGCATCGATCGGCATGGGAAAATAGTTCGCGTTCCAATCCTCGACAAGCTTGACTCCTGGTGCTTGCTGCAAGAGTTCTCGTGCCTTTTCCACAGCAAAGGGAGCATCAAACTCTAGGTTAATCGCTTCTGAGTGTGCGCGTAAGACGGGAACCCGTACACAAGTTGCAGTAATTCTCAGATCTGGCACTCCGAAGATTTTTCGAGTCTCGTTTACCATCTTCAACTCTTCTTCGCAGTACCCGGACTCATCGAGCTTTGAATTGTGCGGAAATAAGTTAAACGCCAAGGGATACGGCAAAATTTCAGCTTTTGGGGATTTGCCTTCGAGAATGTCGATCGATTGATTCTTCACTTCTTCCATCGCTCGCGCACCCGCACCCGAAGCGGATTGATACGTCGCTGCCACAATCCGACGAATCGGCAAAACTTGATGCAAGGGATAAACCGCGATCGACATTAGAATCGTCGTACAGTTCGGATTGGCAATCACACCTTGATGTTTTGCGGCTGCTTCTGGATTCACTTCAGGCACAATCAGCGGCACATCAGGCTGCATCCGAAACGCGCTAGAGTTATCGATCATGACGGCTCCTGCTGCCACGATATCTTTCACCCATTGTTTCGAGATCGAACCACCCGCCGAAGCGAGAACGATATCAATATTGTTAAACGAATTCTCGTTCACGGCTTCGATCGCTAAACTCTCGCCCTGAAAGGTCAGCGTTGAACCTGCCGATCGTGGAGAGGCGAACAGCTTCAATTCAGAAACCGGAAAATTGCGCTGATCCAACAACTCTAGTAATTCAGTTCCGACTGCTCCCGTCGCCCCTAAAATCGCTACTCGATAGGATTGACCCAAAATAACTTCCTCCAAACAGGCTTCAAAGTGAGAAAAGCTTCAATAAGAGTTCGTTTACGCGAGACTTAGTAAAAATAATAAAGATTTTGTTCTGTTCCTTCAGAGACTAACTTGCTTTGGGCACGAATTCAAGTATCAGGCGGAAACCGTTTCGCGCTATGCAGTCTCCTAAATTATCTCAGAATCGTGCCGTCATTTTGTCAGATTAATCCTTAAGATTCCCCCGAACGGATCGCGCAACCGTGACTAGAATCGGTTAGTATAGCTTACTGCTTGATAGAAATTCGCATTCTTTGTCACTTACGCCGATGAAAGTTACCCAGGAAAAGCTACCCGCCAGCCAAGTCGGGTTAGAAATTGAAATTACGCCGGAGATGTCTCAGAAAACCTTCGATCGTGTGTTGCAGGATTTCACGCGATCGTTGAATGTTCCGGGGTTCCGCAAAGGCAAAGTACCGCGCCAAGTTTTGATTCAGCGCTTCGGAATGGCACGAATCAAAGCCTCTGTGATCGAAGAATTGGTCGATGCCGCACTGAAACAAGCGATCGAACAAGAAAAGATCGAAGCATTAGGAAATTTCCAACTGCGATCGTCGTTTGATGAATTAATCGCGAACTATGAACCGGGTCAAGCGCTAACGTTTTCCGCATCGGTAGATGTGTCCCCTGAAGTGACGCTGAGGCAGTACAAAGATTTCACGCTTCAAGCAGAAGAAGTTAAGGCTGATCCAGAAAA
Source organism: Pseudanabaenaceae cyanobacterium LEGE 13415 (assembly GCA_015206935.1). GTDB lineage: Bacteria > Cyanobacteriota > Cyanobacteriia > Leptolyngbyales > Leptolyngbyaceae > Leptolyngbya. The sequence continues at coordinate 10,331 of JADEXW010000083.1, forward strand.
AGTCGATTCGGTGATCGAAGATTATCGGAAACAAATGGCGACTTTAATTCCGATCGAAGATCGCCCCGCTCAAAAAGGTGATGTCTCGGTTGTTGACTTCAAAGGACGTTTCACCCCTGCGGACAGCGCAGAAGAAATTGAAGTTCCAGGCGGCGAAGCGTCTGATTTCCAGCTTGAACTTGAAGAAGGTCGCTTTATTCCAGGATTCATCGAAGGAATTATCGGCATGAATTCAGGCGAGACCAAAGAAATTTCAGTCACATTCCCGGAAGATTACCCACAAGAAGATCTGGCTGGACGACCTGCAACTTTTGAAATCACGCTTAAAGAGTTGAAAGGGAAGGAACTTCCGGAAGTCGATGATGACTTTGCGAAAGAAGCGAGCGGAGATGAATTTGAAACGATCGCCCAAATGCGCGAATCCTTAGAAAAGCGTTTTGCTGAAGAAGCTGAACAGCAAACGAAATCGAACAAAGAAGAGGCAGTTCTGAACGAATTGCTGAATCAGGTCGAAGCGGACTTGCCCGAAACCATGATCGAACGTGAAGTCGAATATATGGTGACGCAAACCGCAATGCAGCTTCAGCAACAAGGCATCGACATCAAACGGCTCTTAAATAAGGACACGATTCCGATGTTGAAAGAACGCTCTCGACCCGACGCGATCGAGCGAATCAAGCGGACTCTCGCTCTCGGTGAAGTTGCCAAGAAAGAATCGCTCAAAGTTGAAGAAGACGAACTAAATAATAAAGTTCAAGAACTGCTGACCGAGTTGGCAGGACGTGACATTGATATGGATCGGCTCAGAAGTGCAGTCGAAGAAGACTTGCTGAAAGAAAAGATCATGGATTGGCTGATCTCGAATTCAACGATCGAGCTTGTCCCCGAAGGAACTCTGAAAAAAGACGAACCTGAAGAAGTAGAGGAATCCGACGAAACCGAAGCGGAAGCAGTCGAAGTTGAGGTTGTAGAGTAGGGATAACAGTAAGTTGCTGTGAGGTAGGTATCATTGCCTGCCTACACAATGATTTATAAAATCAATCCAGCAAATCATTAAGCATTCAGATGTAAGCCTGATAACTTATCGTTTGTTGGCTAGAATTGAACTTGTGGAACGTAGCCGCTTGCCTCATGTATAACTCCCAATCTCACGACTACATCATTCAAAATCTCAGTACGCTGGATGTCGTCTCTCAAGCTGCTCCAACCAATGTCGTTCCGATGGTGGTTGAGCAGTCCGGACGCGGCGAACGTGCCTTCGATATTTACTCGCGTCTTCTGCGCGAACGCATCATCTTTCTTGGAAGCGCGATCGATGACAGTGTTGCCGATTCCTTAGTCGCCCAACTCTTGTTCCTCGAAGCGGAAGATCCTGAAAAAGATGTCCAAATCTATATCAATTCTCCGGGTGGCTCGGTCACAGCGGGAATGGCAATCTATGACACCATGCAGCAAGTCAGCTGCGATGTGGTCACGATCTGTTTTGGACTCGCTGCTAGTATGGGAGCGTTCCTTCTGTCTGGTGGAACCCCTGGCAAACGGATGTCCTTGCCGAGTTCTCGAATCATGATTCACCAGCCGTTGGGTGGCGCTCAAGGGCAAGCGGTGGATATCGAGATCCAAGCGAAAGAAATCCTTTATCATAAGCGCAAGCTGAATGAGCTACTCGCTCAACACACTGGACAACCGCTCGATCGCATCGAAGCAGACACGGAACGAGATTTCTTTATGTCTGCCGAAGAAGCAAAGGCTTACGGACTGATTGACCAAGTGATCACTCGGCAAAATCTTCCGAAAGCAAACGAACCTGTCGCCGCAGCAAGATAAGAGGCAGCTATGTCAAAGTACGACTCCCATCTGAAATGTTCTTTTTGTGGCAAGTCTCAAGAACAAGTCCGCAAACTGATCGCTGGTCCTGGTGTTTATATCTGCGATGAGTGCGTAGATTTGTGCAACGAAATTTTAGATGAGGAGTTGTTTGACTCCAGTGCTGCTCCGCAACCTGTTCCGCGCCGAGAGCAAGCCCCGGAAAAACGTCGATCGCGTTCTGCAAATATTTCCTTGAATCAATTGCCTAAACCGCGTGAGATTAAGAAATATTTAGATGAGCATGTGATCGGTCAAGACGAGGCGAAAAAAGTTCTCTCGGTTGCGGTTTATAACCATTACAAGCGTTTGAGCTTCTTACAAGCGAAGAGCAACGGCAAATCTTCTCCAGATGATGCTGTTGAACTACAGAAATCAAACATTCTATTAATTGGTCCGACTGGATGCGGTAAGACGCTCCTAGCTCAGACATTAGCTGAAATTCTCGATGTTCCATTTGCTGTAGCAGACGCGACTACTCTCACTGAAGCGGGTTACGTCGGTGAGGATGTCGAAAATATTCTGCTCCGATTGCTTCAAGTTGCTGATCTCGATGTAGAAGAGGCGCAGCGTGGAATTATCTATATTGACGAAATAGATAAGATTGCGCGGAAGAGTGAGAACCCTTCGATTACTCGTGACGTATCGGGCGAAGGAGTTCAGCAAGCACTTCTGAAGATGCTGGAAGGCACG
>JADEXW010000504.1 GCA_015206935.1 Pseudanabaenaceae cyanobacterium LEGE 13415
TTCGGGAATTTCCTCAACCTGACCATTCTTAAGCTGGATTGTGCCTTTGTAGATTACCTTGCCGCCAGCTTCGTCGATCGCTGGAAATGTCCAATCAAAGAACGGCTGTGTTTTGCTCAGAGCAACGGTTGTCGATTTGGTGTAGTCCTTATCAATGTATTTGACATCCACAAAGATCGTTTGAATGTCCTTATCGAGATCCCCTGCTGCCCGTAAGCTAATCGTTTTCGTCGCATTGAACGGATCATTGATGTAGAGTTGCGGCGATCGAGAAGTTTTCTCGGTGACTTGATACTCTTTGCCATCCGCCATAAAGTACTTCACAGTATAGCGATACGGCGTTTTCACAGGTGCGAATACCACTTCTCTCAGTGTTGCTTTCGGATTGGTTTTGTCGAGTAAATATTCCCGTTCAATCTGACCCACACCACCTTCTGAAGCATCGTAAGCGAGTTTAACTTGGGCTTGAGTGACTTGATTCCAGTTCAAATCGCCGGGGAGAATGTCGATCGCTAAAATTCCAGTTTCACCGACGTTGATCGTCAAGAATTTTTCGTCAGTGATTGCTTCTTGTGACTTGTAAGCGCGGCTCTGGTTTTTATAGTTCACCTGATACCAATACTTGTAAGTCCATTTGCCGTTTTCGATGAACGATTTGAACTTCTCAAGTTTGTCAGGACTGTTAAAGCTAAACTCATCAATCTGGTGAACAGTACCTTCTTGATAGTCCAGATGAACTTCAACGCTGTCGAGTGGCAAATCTTTGAAATCAGCATTCACACGAGTTGTAACTTGCAAAGTCTTGAAGAACGGATCATCGAGATCGACTGTTGTGGCGTAGTCTTCCCATTTCAGCGGCTTACCCTCTTTATCCAGCAATGTTGTGATGGGTTGCAGCATTCCTTGAGGAGCCATATTCCATTCCACTGCTTGACTTTCCCGGTAGGAAGTATCAAAGCTACTAAACTTGTATTGGCTCAACCGCAGATGGAAGTCGGTTGCATTATCAGGAATTTTCTTTTGCTCTTCGGTGAACGGCTGCAACTTGTCTTCATTAGAATTCTTAATCGCTTCTGCTAAAGAATTCATTGCCCAATCTCGAATCTTTTGCTTCACATCGTCTGATGTTTTGAAGTCTTTGAAATCAATCTCAACGCCACCCCATTGATACTGACTGGCATATTCGCTCATTGTTTTATTGATGATGGTACGATTGCGGTTTGTTCCACCAAACAACCAGCGCCAGATCGTACCAAATGCACCTTGGGATTGTTCGCGTTTTGTGAAGTCCTCAACGAAGCTTTGGAACTTGCTGGAATTAAACCAGATTCGAGCCTCGATCGCTGGCAGTTTCACAACGCAGTACAAGTCATAAGCAACTTGAACAAATCCACCTTTGTTTTGTAGCGCTTGCTCAAAGAAGGTTGCACCCAAATCAGTCAGTTCAACAGTAAACGGAGTAATATTTCGTCCGTAGAGCGAAGGTTTGCCAGGATTGAACACGGTTTCAACAAATTTATCGCTGAGGCTCTCAATATTGAGCTTTGCTGTTCCTTTCGTGTAGGTGATGGTTCCGATTTGCACTTGAGGCTTCGGATTGCTGTTTGGAAACAGTTGATCAACTTGTTCTTGGAGCTTTTTAACAATCAGTTGTTTCTTATCTTCAGGAACACTGAACTCAACATCACAAACCAAGAAACCACCACCTTTGGTTTGATCTGCTCGATCGATAGGCAGCCGATATTTGTAGAAGCTGAACGATGGGCGACCGTCATCATTCAACCGAAATCGAGGCAGGTCAGGAACGAGGTAAAACAATGTAGGATCTTCGTCACCATAAACCGTTACGCCTTCGATGACTTGCACTTTTTCAATTAACAACATGAGTCAATTTCCTGATTGGTAAGTTGTTCGGTCTGTGTCAATTCTGCGAAATCAATTGGGGAAATGAGAGTAGCCGATCGGGGAATGTTTAAACGGCTAAAACTTGTACATAGTTCATTCCATTTCCACAGCTAAACCAAGTACTTACATCCGTAGTTCGCTCAATTACGGATGATCCATGTACTGCTTTGTAAGTGATAATTAGCTGTTCTTTCCGACCATTGAAAGCTGCGATCGCTTGTGCTTTTCGATCTCCCTCAAGCTGCACACTAAACACCGCTGTAAAGGGTGGATAGCCTGATGATTCAGTGGATTTAAGAACTTCAAAATCGCCTGTATTTGTCCTCAGCGAGAGTGTCACGGATTCAACAGACAATGGAGCAGGTTGTAGAAAGACAGTTTCAAGATCGAATTGTTTCGCGATCGCATTTTCCAATTCGTTCAGTTCCTCACTCCGAACACTCCACTCACTACTCAATTGCAACATTGCAACTTGATCCAGCACAATCATTGATGCAGCAGGATGACCTTGTGCAGTTTCTTGAGATCCGGGAGTGCCGGGAATGTAGTAAAACCGTGTCGGATCAGAGCGATCGACATAATATTCAATGTCTCGATAGTTCATACTAAATTACCTCGAATTTTAAGGGGAACAAATGGAGATTGCACCGCTGACCATTCTGCAACAGGCTCACGACGGGGACGATAGCGATATCCAGCTTTGAACGGCGACTTTGCAAACCAACTCCAAGTTTTGATCGGATTAGCAGGCGTGAAGAACAATGTGCTGATGTCTGAGGAATCTTCGGGAACAAGCTCGATCGCATAAAGCTTTAAATCGTCGCTAAATTCGCATTCGATACTGACCTGATGCGCTCCATACTCTTGGAACGAGTGCAAACCGATTTGACAGTTCTTTGCTGGAAATGGAGCAATTTTGAGTGTCTGAGAACTATCAAGAGATTGCGCTGTTAGTTCAATCATCGAATTTGTAGCAGTTTTTGGAAGTGCAATCGCAAGTTCACCATCGAGATCGAACCATTGTGCATTCGATTTTTCATTGTCTTGCCAGCGACAAACTCCTTTAACTTTGGCAACAGATACCAGCGATCGAGTAATATCAATCAGAACAAAATTCACCGGAAACTGATCGGGACGAATGTATAATCGATCGCCTTGATATGCAAAGTCTTCACTGTTCAATTGCTGAATCCCATTCACACCCTGAATCACCACCGAAGTTGAAAAAGTATAGTTCGGCTGCTCATTGGGAGAGAGTCTAAGCAGTAACTTTGCCGAGTCATTTGGCGGAGCTAGTTCAGAAGAAACGATTCGCGCTTGAGGACGATGTGGAAGTACAGGAGGCGCTTTGAGACAGACACTGATCGAAAGTACTCCAGGTCTACGATCGGGTAAATTTGCCGAAACATCGATCGACCAAGATCCAGTTGGAATGGCAGGTACGATCGCTTCTTGAAACACTGCGCTTAATCCTTGCTCTTGAACAATTCGACGTGCAGAAGCTAATGGATCAAGCGTTAGAATGACTGTTCGATAAGCTTGCAACGGTTGAGACAAATCCCATTCATAGCGACCAGAATTTATAGAACTTAGTTCAATGTAAGCTCTACCATCATTGTTTGGAGACGGGATAAATGTTCCAAAGTGAGCGCGAACCCAATCTGTCATTGTTTCTGCAAATTCAGGATGTGAACTATCTCCAGTAGTTTCAATTGGATTGCTGCGGAAGAAAGTTGTAATGTCTTCGCAAGCTACTTGATGCTTAGAATTGCCTAATGTTGCTAACTGATTCAACAATACGGCTGGATCGAATCGAACTTGAATCGGTAAACGTGGAGCAACACCAACCATTTCTAGTTCAGCCCGCGCCATGAGTTTGAGAATGTTGCTCATCAATGCGCCTTTGAGTTCGATCGCAGTTAAATCCGAAACCGTTAACCCATATCGCGCACTGGTTAAACCATTCCAAGCTAATGCGATCGGTGTTTTGAGATCGTCTGGCGCTTTGTCCGCATGTAATCTCAGAAATCCTGCTCTAAAAATCACAGGTTGAATCGTTGCATTCGATCGCTCAATTCGCACAGCATTAAGCGCTTCAGTAAAGGGATAGTATGGCTGCAATCGAAACTCTAACAATCCATGCGGTTTTGGTGGCAGGATTGGATTCTGACCGCGAACTAAGACCAGGCTGAAATCAGGTTTGTTGTTTGTGTCGCCAATGTCGATCGAGGTTGGCATTACCCAACAATCCCCCGCATTTTCATACGGATAAAACACCCAACCCTGATCGAATTGCAGCGGCTTGTAAAAATCCGGAAGTCCTTGCATCGTCACCTCCTACGGTAGTGGCGGCAACTTCTCAGCCGTGATCCATAAAGG
>JADEXW010000505.1 GCA_015206935.1 Pseudanabaenaceae cyanobacterium LEGE 13415
GGCACCACCCTCATCCATCCCGAACTGAGGTGTGAAACGCATTTGCGGCGACGATAGTGAGTCGGTAGCGACTTGTCAAAATAGCTATCCGCCAGGGTGTTATTTGAAGGGTCCTTTCAATCTATGGGTTGAGGGGACCTTTTAGTTTAAAGGCTGTGAAGGGTTAATCTGCATCCTTAAAATAACTGCGCCATCCTTCATAAAGATCATCTAAAAACTGGCTTTCTTCAAGAAGGTTCAGTTACTATGCAGATCGCTATTCACTGAAGAAAGCTATGCGAGTCTCGATCGTGATTCCCACGTTGAACGAAGCCGAGAGTCTTGAACGCACATTGCGGCAGCTTGCAGTGCTTGCTCCACTTCCAGTCGAAGTGATAGTAGTAGATGCTGGTAGTCAGGATGATACTGTTGCCATCGCACAAGTGGCTGGAGCAAAAGTGTAATTAGATGCGATCGCTGTGGACGATCAGTGCAGATGAATGATGGGGCAAGAGTAGCGATCGGGGATGTTCTTTGTTTTTTACATGCTGATACGAGCGTTCCTAATGATGTAATTGCGATTATTCGGCAAACATTTGCAGACTCAACGGTTGTATGCGATGGTTTTGTTTCATTGATGACTGGAACACAAACAACGCGCTGGGGAGTCTCACTGCACAATTACTTAAAAACTTACTATGCTCCCTTGCTGTTTAGACCGCATTTGTTTTTTCAAGGATTGCGCCTGCTTTTCGGGGATCAAGTGATGTTTTGTCGTCGGGCTGAGTTTTGGGAGTGTGGTGGATTTAATGAACAGCTTCCGATTATGGAGGATGGCGATTTGTGCCTGCGTTTGGTGCAAAAAGGGCGGATTCGACAGGTGAATCGAGTGGTGCAATCGTCAGATCGGCGTGTTGCGAAATGAGGAGCTTGGAAAGCAACGGTGATTTACCTTTACATTGTGTTTTGTGGGGCGTTGGTGTTTCTGCGGACTACCTGAGACAGTTCTATCAAGACATTCGCTAGCTGAGTTTTGCAGCCAGCTTTAACAGGAATTGAATTGCTGGATTGAGGAAAATTTTGTGATAGTATTCGTCCGCTGCTTGTTTAATGGCTTGTGCTTGAGTTGGATAAGGATGAATCACTTGAGAGAGCGCCTTTAGGTCTTGTTTTCTAACGATCGCGATCGTTACTTCGCTGATCATTTCGCCTGCGTGACGCGCGACGATCGTTGCTCCTAAAACTTGATCTGAACCTCGTCGTAGTAGAACCTTCACAAAACCATTTGTTTCCCCAAGTGAATAAGTTTGCCTGCATCCGTTTGCTTAACTTGGTTTACTGTCGTTTCTAGCAGCAGATGTGACTCGTCTCGTACAAAGCTTTGCTCGATGAGATGAGCAGCATCGGCATCTTCACGATCGAGCAAATGTTTCTTGTGAAATAGTGTCACTTCACTACCAAGTCTCTGAAATGCTTGTGCAAGTTCGCATCCAGCAGCAAAATCAATATCTACAGATTCGGGGGACGAATGCCAAACGGTTGAGCATCGCGAATGGTAGCAGCAACTCGTGAGGATTGGATTAGTGTCTTTGACGGCACACAGCCTAAATTGAGACAATCACCACCCATCAAACTTTTTTCAATCAAAGCAATTTTTAATCCCAAGTTTAATCCAGCCGCACCAGCGGCAACTACTAATCCAGCCGTACCTGCACCAATTACAACGAGATCATACATCGGTGCGGGTTCAGGGTTGACCCAATCCAGGGGATGCACCTGAGCAATCAGGGTTTGATTGTACTTATCGAGTGGTTGAACAGCAAGCTCATTCAGGATGTTCATAGAACTATTGATTGGATTGCACAACTATAAAAGCTTTCAGTGTAGTAATAGCAAAACGATCGATTTCGTAGTGATTGGGAATCGATCGCTTTAGCTAGAATTCAGGAAAGGTTAGAACAATGTAATTTCCTGCCAACTGCTGAGAGCAAAGGACAAGAAATGCAAGTAGGTTGCCCTGTGCCGCAGGCATCGCGGCAACGTCGATATGACCTTGATTGGTTGAGAGTCTTTGCTGTGTTGCTACTCATTTACTTTCATGCGGCTGCGGTGTTCTATCGGGGAGAGTTGGGAGAGTTCTATATTCAAAATGCTCGATCGAGCCAATGGATGAATGCTTTTATCTTATTTATTCATCAATGGCACATGCCACTGTTTTTTCTCATTTCTGGAGCTGGGACTTGGTTTGCACTGTCGCAGTGATCTGTTCTTTACTAATCCGCGATTGACAACTTGCTAATCCAACGAGAAGACCAAGAAACAAGAAACGTTAGCGTGCAGATGTGTTTGCGCAATGTCATTGCTATAGATACATTTCAGCGTACAAGAAAGCACATACTAAAGCTTCGGTGGTTCTGTTGTAACTGAAAGAACTTGCGGCGGAGTTGAATCAGGCGGATAGTAAAAATCAACCTGAATCGATCGAGTTTCACCGGGTTTTAGCTCCAGTTTTAATAATGGATCAACCACTTGCCCAATCCGATGCCAGAGATGTAGATAGCGTGTTTGGGATTGTTGTCGCTCGTCTTTGTAGCGAAGTCGGACTGTTCCTCGAAAGAAGGGGAAATCTTGAGGAGGCTGACGAAATCGTAATGTTCCTTGCGATAGTTGGTCTTGCTTGATTGGACTAGAAAGCTTGAGTGTAACAGTTTGCTTTTGAGCGGTTGAGTTGCTGAGAGGCAAGGTTAAATCGTAGTAAGTTGCATAGTTCCCATGAGATTCGTAAGCGGTATCAGGATAGCGAACAAGCAATGGGGCAGCTTGAATTTGACCTGTGCCCAAACGTCCACCTCGGAGCGTACTCAGTCCATAGGCGATACTTTGTCCGACCTTTGGAATCGTGAGCAGCGATCGTCCCGGATCAGTGAGTTGAGTCCGCCAAGTGCTTCCACCTTGAACGCCTGCAACTCGCCCATAAATAAAGCCTCCTGGAGCATTCGGAGGAGTGGGAGACTTATCGCGTGGAGCCGCAAACTTACCTTTGAGTAGAAGCTCTTGCCATTCTTGCAATGTGGGAATGCGTTCTTCACCTGTTGCCGTTTTGGGCGCAAACATTGCGAGTGTTGCAACATAGACTGTTCCGCTACTGTTCAAGCGCATCAACGTCGATCGACCATTAACAGGTTTCGTTAACCCTCTAGTAACCACATCGCCATTCATTAAAAGCTGATAGCGTCCTGGTTGTACAATTACTTGATTCGGAAACTCACGAGTTCGTTGACCTCGCAAGACAGTATCAACCGCTCGAATTCCTGGACCTGAGAAGACTTGACCTGTTGCATTATCTAAGATTGGAGGTTTTGACTGAAACGGCGCGTCGGGTTCGAGTCGATAGCTCGCAGCAGCAGGAATCGCGATCGACACAGGTTTTGTACCAGGATTGTAGACTAGCACTCCAATGTAGAGGGTTTGGCGATCTTTCGGATCATGCGTAAAGTGATGTGCGAATAGATTAAATTCACCTTTTAGCGGATAGTTCAGATGCGCCGCAGGAGTCGCTTTGTTTTGGGGTGGAAAGGTTGAGAGAAGAATGCCCGATTGTTTAACCCACTCTGGACTGTTGCTGTTCACCAGTGGAACTCGATCGAGTTGTCCGGGGAGTGGGCGAACTTCCCCAGGCTGTAAAACTTCGCGGATATTAGGTTTAGGAGAAGCACTGGGAGTGGGGACAGATTGTGCAACATTGGCTGCGATCGTATGTGAAAAGCTTGTGTAGATTGAGAGGAAACCGAGTGAGCTAAATGCAAGTGCTGTCCAATGAGAAAATTTCATCCATCTAACCCTGAATAGTTTTATGCGATTCCCACGAGCAATCACAATAGCAACAGCTTATAGAGATTGCAGTGAGCGAGGATATGCGGGTTAGTTTCAATGACTTAGGTAAATGCTGCCTAGTTCCTGAGATTTCAGCCTTGTCTGTAGCACCAGAAAGCTGATCAACTTAGAGCAACACATCATCTAAATTAAATCATGCAACATACAGCGGTCTGATTTGAGTTCGGGTGTGCGTCTCTACGTCATCAGATAAACTATCAAAAACTTGAAAGCCGCTACAATTCCGCTCGAATCGTAAACGAATAATCGCCGCCCGGTTCGAGCTGATAATCCTTCGCCTCAAGAAATCGTCCCAGCGGTTCCTTAATCAATGCTCGACCTAACGAGGGCTGAATGCTCAACAATCCCCGTCGAAAATGCCAGTGAAACTGCCATTCATACTCATTCGCCCTGACTTCGCCCTCAATAC
>JADEXW010000506.1 GCA_015206935.1 Pseudanabaenaceae cyanobacterium LEGE 13415
ATGAACTTCATCGGCATCACGGGGACGAGGACGATCGCCAAAAAATTCGCGAATTAAATGCCGTCGATTTGAGGTCGCATACACAACCACGTTTTGCGGTCGTGCAGTTAAATTGCCTTCTAGAACAACTTTCAGCGCTTTATACGCATCGTCATCTTCTTCAAATGACAAATCATCGACGAAAATTACAAACTTCTGAGGTAGATCGCGCAACTGTTCAACGATCGTTGGTAACGCGCTCAATTCTGATTTAGGAACTTCGATTAAGCGCAGATTTTCATATTTTCCCAGCAGTGATTTGACGAGCGACGATTTTCCTGAGCCGCGACTACCGTACAGCAAAATATGAAGCGCAGGCAATCCAGCTAAGAGAAATTCCGTATTTTGTAGCAAAGTATCCCGCTGAGTTTCGTAGCCGACGAGTGAATCGACTTGAACAGGATCGGGATTTGCGATCGCATTCAACTGCCCATTCTGCCAACGAAATGCGCCATATTCCGCGAAAATTCCGGTTCCAAATCGACGATAGAAATTGATGAAATCTGGAAGTGCGATCGACCAATCTTCTAGTGCTTCTAACTGTTTCTGAATCTGTCTAAATTGTATTTGTCTTGGACTACTTTTTGTATCAGAAATGTAATCCGTCCAGGCGATTACTTTCTGTTTCATCAGTTGGTGTAACTGTTGACTTCCACATTCATAAAGCTTTTGTAGAATCTGTAAATCATGCTTTGCAGCTTCTGACAATTCATTGAGAATTTCGCCTTGGTGAATTTGTTGTGTAAAGGGATTCTCTGAACTCAAAATCTGATTGAGCAAATAATCGCGCCAGCCTTGATGTCGTTGTGCCAATTCTGAAAACCATTCGCTGTATCGCATTCTTGCAATTTCAGGACGGTTCAGAGAAGACAATACTGCGCGAAATGCTGATAGAACCGGATCATCTAACAAATCCCGGTAAACTAGCAGCGATAAGCATTCTTCAGATAAAGATTCTATCTTAATCATTCAACTACATTCCCAAGGCAGTCGTTAAAAACTTCGGTGCTGGTAATACAAGAATAATCAGGATCGCCAACGCCATTAATCCCACAATATCGCGGAATGAATCGACCTCCAGCACATCATTTAATGTCGGTTCATTCAACGCAGGCAACAACAGTAATAAAACTGCCCAGAGTAATAAATGCGGATATACGATCGCAAATCCCAAAAGCAAAAACCGTGAAGTTCGTCCGATTCTGGCTCCAATTCTTCGCCCAAATACGGCATGAATCATGCGACCGCCATCCAATTGACCGATCGGCATGAGATTAAACGCGGTAAATAATACGCCAATCCATCCCGCGATCGCAGTGGGATGCAATCGAATTGCAGCATCCGGAGTCAACTCCCGCCCGATCGCTAATTTGCCAAAAATCGCCAACAAAATGGAAAATCTCGGATCAAGCGCCTGAAAATTGAAGATTCCACTCTGACTCGGTAATGCCACGACGCTCGACTGGACTAAGCCCCAAGCCAAGAGCGGAATACTGATCGTCAATCCCAAGAATGCACCGACTAAACCAATATCAAAGAGTGCTTTACGATCGGGAATCGGGGATTTCAACTGAGTAAACGCGCCGATCGTACCAATTGGAAAAAACGGCAGCGGAATGATTGGCACAAAATACGGCAACGTGATCGCAATCTTATATTTTCGGGCAGTAACAAATTGTCCAAAACTTCGAGCCGCAAAGAAAACTAGAACGGGGATCGAATACGGGAAACCATTTTCCATCAGGGCTGGGATCGTTGGAACGCGCCCGACCACTTGCAATCCAGCCCAAGTCGTCGTAAACAGTGCCAAAAGTGCTAAACCGATCGCAGATCCAGGACGAATCAAAGTCCGTGAATTTTTCCCCTCAGTCGTTGACCCTGGATTCACGACCAATTCAAAAAACGGCTCTCCAGGGTGATACTCCTGAAAAATCACATGAAAGCGATCGCCAAATTGCGCCTCAACATTTTCCCGCACCGTTCGATAAGCCACTTCTGGAGAAGTTCGCAACTGACCACGACAGACGACCCCTTGGGGATGATATTCCAAATGTCTCAAATAAAAGATTGACCAAGGAAAACAGGTTTGCAAACTTGTTTCTTCTGCCTGATTCAACGGACGCAGACTGGCTAAATTTGGCGGTTGAATTTCAGGGATCGGTTCCGGTGGAGCAGATGGCTCAGTGTCCATCGTCGATCGAGAAATTCGCCCTCGCTGAATCAGATAGAGATATAGGACTAAACTGCCTGCGAACAGCACGATCGAATACTGCGTCGGCATCGTTTGTCCTCGAAATACGATCGTCCATACGACTAAGACGAACACAGGCAGCATTGCCACCAGCCACAGGAGCCAAACTGGAGTGCGAGTGAGACTTGCGACCCATTGAGTAATAAATAGGTATGTGATTAATCCGAGAAGCAAAAGCCAAATCATGACCAAAGGATGGGGCAGAGGGCATAGAAGGAAATCGCGCGATCTGGCACAATCAACGATGGCAGAATTGCCATATTCTTTAGTTTGACTGATCGAGAAGCTTGTGCCACCAGAATCTTCGATAACGCCACAGCCCCGAATGCCGAAACCGCCTCGCCCTGTCTTTTCAGAGGAGATCTGTCCGGGCATCGCGCCGATCTTCGCATTCCCACCAAATCGCGATACGCTCGGTGGTACATCCTATCTCATTGTAGAAAAAGATGGAAATTTGTTAATCGATTGTCCAGCCTGGGATGAAAATACGCGATCGTTCCTCGATTCCTATGGAGGTGTGAGCAAATTAATCCTCACGCATCGCGGCGGTATGGGAAAAGTGCGAGAAATTCAACAAGTGTTCAGTTGTGAAGTGATTGTTCAGGAACAAGAGGCGTATTTGCTGCCGAATGTGAGCGTGATCCCGTTTCAGGAAAATTATACGATCGCTCCAGACATTCAAGCGATCTGGACTTCAGGACATTCTCCAGGATCAGCTTGTGTCTATTACTCTGCTTGTGGTGGGATCTTGTTTACTGGACGGCATTTGATCCCAAATAATCAAGGTGATCCCGTTCCATTAAGAACGGCTAAAACGTTTCATTGGACTCGCCAAATTCGTCACGTTCGCAAACTGCTCGAAATGTTCAGTCCTGAAACGTTGCGATTTATTTGTCCGGGAGCGAGTTCGGGATTATTACGGGGGAAATTCTCGATCGACCAGTCCTATTCCAAACTGGAACAACTCGATTTGGATCTTTGTCTAAAAGCCGAACCAATCAATCTAGGGTAGTCCTAGATTAGTCATGAGATGCAAGGGTGATCGTGCCCCCTAAATTCCCCATTCTGGGGGACTTTGAGCAAGAAAAATTTCTCCAATTCCAAGAAGACTTTAGATTTCAAAGTCCCCCGAATTCGGGGGATTTAGGGGGCTTTAGAAGAGTTCACAACTCGAATCGGAGCGCTATAGGGTAGAATCCTTGCACTGAATGGAACCAAGTGCTGTGATCTGGAAGCGTTTTCTCCCGTATTTCACATTATTAGTGTGGGTTTTGCCGATCGTTTTAATCCGTAGTTCTCAGCAAAGTTTGATGGCGCATGATGAAGGAATTTATGCGGCACAAGCGAAGACGATTTTGAGTACTGGAGATTGGATCACGCCGCAATGGGGCGGAGGCACTCCCGTCTTCGATCGCACAATTGGAATTCAATGGTTGATTGCGGGATCGTTCTTGCTGTTTGGAATCAATGAAGATGCGGCACGATTACCGAGCGCGATCGCGTTTATTCTCAGTGTGTTATTAACGTATGCGATCGGGGTTCGGCTCACGACTCCTCGAATCGCTTGGCTGGGAGCCGCGATTTTTAGCGTCATTCCTTTGGTGACACAATACGGGCGGCTTGCCACTCAAGATATGGCACTGGTCGCGGTGGAATTGATTGGAATTTGGGCGTTATTAATGGCTGAATCGTCAATGCGTCCTTGGCGATTTGTCGCAGGAGCCATGTTTGGTTGGGGATTCATGATCAAAGGATTCATGATCATTCCGGCAGCGATCGCACTATTGCCGTATCTCATCGTTCAACATCGTCGCCATCGTCATTTGCTTGATCCGATGTTGTATGTAGGATTAGCAGTCGGATTGATCTTACCGATCGGTTGGCTATGGGCAGCGGTTGAACGAGATGGATTCTACCGACTTCAAGAACTGTTTGGAAAACTGTTCCATTTGGGTGGACAAACGTATCAAGGTGCGAATCAGTTTTATTA
>JADEXW010000507.1 GCA_015206935.1 Pseudanabaenaceae cyanobacterium LEGE 13415
GCACATGACCCTGAATGAGCGGCATTGGGATGGCATTCGGCTTGTCGATAATCACGGGCTTTTCATCTAAAATGCGGAAGATGCGCTCTGAGGACGCGATCGATGCTAGCAAATCATCCAGTGTGTTCGCAATATTCGTGATCGGAATCGAGAACTGGCGAGTGTACTGCAAGAAGGTAGTAACAATGCCGACATCTGCTTGACCACCCAGCGTTAGGAAACTACCGACCAGTGCCACCAGCGCCACATCCAAGTTGGTTAATACCTGGGTAATCGGTCGGCTCAATAACGCAATGAACCTAGCTCTGATACCGACCTGCATTGCGCTCAGGCTAATCTCTTCAAAATTCTCGATCGCTTCTGCTTGCTGATCGTAGGCAATCACCACTTTCTCACCGCTAATCGTTTCTTCCATCAAGCCGTTAAGTTCACCTACTTCAGCTTGCAAGGCAGCAAAAGCAGGCCCAGATGCCTGACCTAAAAATCCAATAAATGCGATCGCCAATGGCACAATCACGAGTGCAGCGATCGCGAGTCGCCAGTTCAACCAGAGCATTGCAACGACGATGAAGATAATCCTCAGTCCTTCGCTCACCAAGGTTCCTAATCCGCTGCGGAAAAAAAGCGCAATTACCTCAGTATCGTTGGTGATGCTGCTCATCAGTTCTCCGATGGGGCGGCGATCGAAAAAGTTGAGCGATAGCGTCATCATGTGTTCGAAGAGGTGACGACGCAAATTATAAATTGCTTTTTGTGAGACCACCGCCAGAATTTGCCCTTCAATCCAGAGCGCTAGCCCGCTTCCAACCCCCGCTAGCGCCATCCACACCACAGTTTGCCAGAGCGCATTCAGATCGCGTGAACCGCTCAAATTATTAATTCCCTGCCCTAGTAGGAAGGGAACTAACAGATTTAGGACTGTACTAACCAACAGCAGTAAGATGATTGCCGCGATCGCGATCTTCTGGCGAGTCACATAGCTCAAGAGCCGACCAAAGGTGCGAAGGTTGGTCGGCTTATGAACAGTTTCGCGATCGCGGCGAATAAACGGTTTCATGTGGGCACTCCTCCTAACTGCGACTGGCTGATTTCTGCGTAAAGCGGACTGGTCTGAAGGAGTTCTTCATGCGTTCCCGATGCCGCAATTTCGCCAGCCTCCATGACAAAAATTCGATCTGCTGTAATCACCGTACTGATTCGCTGCGCTACAAAAATCGTCGTTGTCTTTTGCATTAAATTCTCGATCGCATCTTGCACCCGCGCTTCAGTTGCTACATCTAAGGCACTGGTGCTGTCGTCGAGAATCAAAATTTTGGGACGAACAACAAGCGCACGTGCAATCGAGAGCCGCTGCCGCTGTCCACCAGAGAAATTAGCACCGCGACGAGCAACGGGCGCGTCGTACCCTTCGGGAAGTTGGTTCACAAAGCGATCAGCATCAGCTGCCTGCGCTGCTACTACCATCTCATCTTCACTAGCATCAGGTTTTCCATAGCAAACGTTGTCGCGAATTTTGCCGCTGAACAGAACGGCTTCTTGCAGGGCAATTCCAATCAGAGCGTGCAAATCCTCTAGGGCAATCTCCCGTACATCAATGCCATCGATCGTGATGCGACCGCTGGTGACATCGTAAAAGCGGGGAATCAGGTTAACCAGCGTGGACTTCCCTGATCCAGTCGCGCCTAGAAATGCTACCGTTTGACCCGGTTCGATTGTCAGGTTAATGTTCTTGAGAACGGGAATCGGGGGTTGTCCATCTGGATTGGAATAGCTGAAGTAAACATTCTCAAACACAATTCGCCCTTGGATCTGTGTGGAAGATAGTTTTAGTGGGTGAGCAGGATCAGGCACATCGGGAACGGTATCCATGACCGCAAACATTCGCTCGGCAGAAGCTTCGGCGGCAGTAATCTGTGGCGTGATTACTGCTAGTACAATGAGCGGTACTAGAATTGTTGTCAGGTACTGACTAAACGCTAGAATTTCGCCCACTGTCATCTGTCCTTGAGTCACCGAAATTCCGCCAAACCAAAGTACCGCCGCCATCGCCAGGTTAATAATCAAGTAAAGCATCGGCTGCAAAAACGCAGCATACTGCATCGGACGCAGGGCAGCTTTACGAAAGGCTCGATTCGCGCGATCGTAGCGATGGTTTTCGTAATCGTTCTGTACAAATGCTTTGACAACCCGTATCCCTGATAGGTCTTCTTGCAGAACGTTATTCAGGTCATCGAGCCGAGCTTGACGAGCCTCAAACAATGCTCCCAATTTGCTGACAAAGAAAATGAGGATCACCACGACGATCGGAATCACAATCCAGAGAATCCAGACGAGAGTAGGGCTATTCTGAAAAATCAAATAAAGCGCCCCGATGAACATAACGGGAGCCTGCATCAGTGAGAGAATCACAAACTGAATTGCTGCCTTGATTGCGTTCACATCGCTGGTCATTCGCACCATCAAATCACTTGTCGGAAACTGGTCTAAGTTGCCAAACTCGAATGTTTGAATCTTTTTGTACAGGTACATTCGGACTGCATGAGCCGTGCGTTCAGCAAACTGCACAGCATACCAACCATTCGCGATCGTAAAAATGGCGCTGAGTGCGGCAAACAGTACCATCCATAGAACGCTACGAATCGTGGCATCGCGATCGCCTTTGAGGATTCCGTCATCGAGTAGACGCTGGGTCATCAAAGGAATCAGCAGCGTGAACAGAGTTGCGATCGCAAGCAAAACCTGTGAAGTGACCAAAGGGCGAATGTAGCCTCGGTAAATGACCACGAATCGTCTGAGGTTTGGTAGCATAGTACATCCAACAGCTACAGCCTTAAACCTACAGCATTCTTCGACGCAGGCAACTCAATCTCTGGATCAGTTGCATTAAGCATAAAAGTGTGATCGCTTTGCCAACATAACCTTCAGTGAAAAACAATAGCATGATGAATTTGCATCACCCAGATCAGTAAGCCGTCCAACCGCCGTCCGTAGCATATACGCAACCCGTTAAATTAGAAGCATCCTGCGACAGCAAAAACAAGATAGTTGCGCCCTGCTCCCAAACCGTTGCCATTCGGTTCTGCGAATCAACCGCCATCAATATACTCATACTTTTTAGGTTTGCGGTTGGGCTACCCTTGCCTTCGTTTTGAGCGTTCTTGACGAACTCGAATGCTCGATCAGTCAAGGGTGTTTTTGTTGCTGCCATGTTGACAGAGTTAACGCGAATCCCGTAAGGCGCATAATCCAGTGCAGCATTTCGAGTTAAGCCCGTTACTCCATGTTTGCTTGCTTCATAGGCGGGATTGCCAGCTAACCCGGTTAACCCAGCGATCGAGCCAATGTTGACGATCGCACCTCCCCGTTTTTGCTCTACCATTTGCCGCAATTCTGCCCGCAGGGACTTAAACATTCCCGTTGTGTTGACGGCTAGTACCTCATCCCAATACTCATCCGTTGCCTCATGAATCGAGTTGGGTAGGAGATTGCGTTGTCCCTGAAAATTGAGTGGCTTTGCTGGATCGCCTGCATCCATCACACCCGCCGCATTTAATGCCAGATCCAAGCCTCCAAACACTTTGACTGCCTCCGCTACCATGCGATCGCAATCAGCCGTATCCACCACATTGCCAACGATCGCGATCGCTTTATGTCCTTCGCTCTTAATCTGGCTAATCGTTTCGTTGAGTTCTTTTCCTTTGCGATCCATACCAACGACATTGGCTCCTTCCCTTGCCGCCCGAATCGCAGTTGCCGCGCCAATTCCAGTCGCCGCACCTGTTACCAATAATGTTTTGCCTTTGAAACGATCGGGAATAAAGTAATCTGGACTGGTCGGGGTAATGTCAATTCCCATGAGTTGGTTTTCTCCTTGAGCAATGAAGCTTGAATTTGGGGATTCGCTGGATTGACTAGAAAGCGCGTTCACGTTTTGGATTGCTTCGTAAGCGAACGTGCCAACAAACGCTGTTCCACCCAGAGCTAAAAAACTGCGCCGAGAGAGTAGTCTGAGCAATTCCTGCACACCAGGGCTATCTGGATCGAGTTCTCTAAAATCAGTTCCCATAAAAGTTCTAGTGCCGTAGAAATCCCAGTTCCACCGCCTTGTCTGGATCGGCTAAGGGAAAGCCTTCCACGGAGACGGTTACTCGCTTAAGAGTTCCGGTAAACGGAAACGGAGACTGATATAAATCACTCACAGCAGTTTCACTATCATAGCCGCAGCACAAGCCTTCTCCAGTGAGCGACCAGGTATAGGGAACCGTCTGAGGG